>SLGL01000405.1 GCA_007123785.1 Balneolaceae bacterium | reverse complement strand
TTATAAGTTGATAACAATTAGGTGCATATCGTTTTCAAATAATTTTAGTGTGAGAAATGCGGGCTAAATCTCCCCTTATTAGGGGAGACTTATTCCAATAATCGAACTCAGGTTTTAACTATTTCAAGTTGAGTGTAATTCTGAAAGATTTTCACAAATAAACCAAATATCTTTAATCTTCTTCATTCAAAAACAATGAAGGTTTAAACGTAAAAAAATTACAACCTCAGATTTAAAATAAATTAATTTTAATTTCTGTATCCAATAAATAAGCTCAATAGGAAAATTTTATCATGAACATTATTCCTGCCATTGATCTGCTGGACGGACAGGTTGTTCGCCTGAAAAAAGGCGATTATGAAAAAAAAACCATTTATAACCACAATCCGCTTGATGAAGCACGCAAATTTAAGACGGCCGGGTTTTCACACATCCACATCGTTGACCTTAACGGAGCCAAAAGCGGACAATTTGAAAATCTTCCGATTATCCGAAATATCATAAATGAAGCGAGCCTGTCTGTACAAACCGGGGGCGGTGTCCGGTCACTTAAAGACATTGAACATCTGCTTAATGCCGGATTGAACGGTGTTATCTGCTCCTCCATGGCCGTGAAGAAACCGGATGAATGGATGGATGCCATAAAAAACTATCCAAAAGAAATGATTTTGGGCCTGGACCTCAAAGATGGAAAAATGGCTTATGGCGGATGGCTGGAGACTTCCGATGAACCGATTGAGCATTTCCTCAACCCGATGATTGAAGCGGGTCTTCAAACTGTTCTCAGCACTGATATTTCACGTGACGGGATGCTGAGCGGGCCAAATGTAAAGATGTACAGCGATCTGCAGAAACGATTCCCGCAAGTGAATTGGATTGCATCGGGTGGCGTTTCCAGCCTGGAAGACCTGGTAACGTTACAAAGCCGTGGGCTATACGGTGTAGTTGTTGGCAAAGCGTACTACGAGGGGCACATCCACCTTGAAGAGATGCAGAAGCTAAGCGCTTCAGTTTAATCCAGGCCTTTCAATCGATTTCCAGATTTAACTATTTTGGTTTTTTTAAAGGGGTTTGCATCATCCCTTTGACGGTTTGATCTTCTTCACGGTCAAATTCATCAAGCCCCAGCCGGATGGTTTCCGGTTTTGGGTTGATGCGAAAGGTACGCGCTATGCGGTCCCAGAATGAAAAAAGTGAACTGTAGTTGGAATCTGTTTCAGGCTGCCAGCGTGAATGATGTACCCGGTGCATGTTAGGAGTGACAATCACTGATCTCAAAATTCGATCGTACTTTTCCGGCAGGCCCACATTTGCATGGTGAAACTGAACCACGGCAAACATCAGGATTTCGTAGAGTACCAGTTCCCAGAGGTACACTCCAAACAAAGCGATTAACGGAATACGAAACAGGGATGAAAAGAAAATTTCTCCCAGGTGGAAACGGCTGGCAGTGGTTACGTCCATTTTATTGTCGGAATGATGCACACTATGGAATCTCCAGAAAAACGGAATCTCGTGATTCATCCGGTGCCACGTATAAGTCCAGAGATCGAGCAGCAGTATTGCTCCCACTGCATGAAGCCAACCTGGAATTCCAAATCCGTCCTGAAGCCAGTGCATAATACCAAAACGGGCCTCATCTGCCCACAATGAAGCTGTTAGCCAGAGCCCCACAAAAACAAGGCTCACCATCAGGCCGTTCAAAATCCCAATGACCATATTCCGGAATGCATGTTTTCCGCGGTCTTTAAAAGAGCCGCTGAAATAGGCATAAAACGGCTGTATTGACTCCCAAAGAAAGAGCAGAATAAGCACAGCCACAAGTGTGATCACCTGTGTTTCCTGTAAAGATGCAAGAATGGGTTCCATAAAAATTTAGCTTTTTAAAAAAATAATCAATGTGAAATTAATTTTGAGCTGCTCACTTGCCGCAAACTTTACCCATTTTTTTAAACCCGGTACATTTTTTTTCGGCATGTTTTCTATGTTACATTCACAGCCAATCCCTTCAATTCCCACTCAGGGTAGCCGATCTCCAGCCGGGCCGCGCGGTACCCCTTCTCCTGGAGGATCTCTACAGCTTCATCGGCCATAGCGCATAACGGTCCCCGACAGTATGCAACAATTTGTTTGTCCTTTGGAAGACTTTTCAGCTTTCGAATCAACTCATCCTGCGGGACTGACACGGCCGATGCAATGTGCCCCGCCTCATACTCTTTCCTCGGCCTTACATCAATTACAAATGCGGAACCCTTCTCCAAACGATTGAGCAGCTCACCGGATGTGACCGACTCCATAGCTTTGCGCGATGTACGAAAATCCCGGATTAGCCGCTCAACCTCTGCATTACGGGATAAACCAAGCTCCCTCATGGAATTCCAGACCTCAAACACATGGCGGTTTGCAAGGGAATAGTACCGGTATTTTCCTCTTTTTTCTGTTGCAACAAGGCGCGCGCTCTTTAGCGTTTGCAGATGCTGAGACGCATTTGCAATACTCAGCGCGGTTTCATCTGCAATATATTCAACCGAAGAAGGTCCCTGCGCAAGCAGTTCAATAATTTCCAGTCTGTGTGGATTTGCAAGTGCTTTCGTTATGACAGCCAGTTCACCATAGACTTTATTCTTGAAATCGCGAACATTCATCTGAAACAGAATTAATGATAGTTTCCAATAAGATATCAAAATCATTTCAATAATCAATATAATTATTGAATATATATACTCCGTATATTCTCATCTATCCCGCATTTCTCACCAAGAAATTTAGCTGTGGGCAAGGCATTAGCTCCATCAAAAATACCAACCGGTTATCTCAACCTGCCGGCGAATGGTGAGAAATCAGTGTTAATCGCATGTTGATGTGAAATGTGTCAATTACTGAAACTTATTCGTCTGTTACCGGTCTGAATCGGAAAAACTCCGAAAAGTACCTGCTCCCGAACAGGTACATTTCGGAGAAATCTCCATTTTAATCCCCAGATGTTATGAAAGGTATAAAATTAATTTTCGCAAGTTTATTGATTGGAATGTTTGTAATGAATGGATGCTCGGTAACTGGTGGTATTTTAATTGAACCGGATCGTGGTGTTGTTCA
>SLGL01000111.1 GCA_007123785.1 Balneolaceae bacterium | reverse complement strand
TATTATCAAAAATACAAAAAAAGGCCAGGCCGATAATCACTCTATCTCCTATTCAGGCCGTTCTTATACCGAAAACTGGCACAACAAACCTCGAGTGTTGAATGCTAATGAGTACAGAAACCTTCGAACCGAGTTTCAAAACTCAGGCAATCCGCTTTTGGAGAGCCGGGCGTCCAGTATAGTGGACTTTGGCCATGAAACCGACTGGTTTGATGCCATCACTGAGGACTTTCCGATCAGCCATGAACATTTTCTCTCGATTTCAGGAGGAAGTGCGAACACCACCTATTACGGTTCGATTAACTATCGCGATTTGCAGGGATTTATCCGGGAGTCGAGTAACAATATTCTGAATGGTCGTTTGAACATAACTCATTCCGGACTGGATGACCGCATGTCGGTAGATGTGAATATCAGTAATACACTTCGCAGAGGTAATCCGGTAAACTACCAGGCCTACCGCCAGGCACTGGGCCGCAACCCGACCATGCCCATTTATAATGAGGACGGCACGTTTCATGAAGTAGATGGATGGGAAATGTTCAATCCTATTGGTCTTCTGGAGCAGTTTCAGAGGGATGATGAAAACCGTGAACTATTGGCCAATACAGGCATCAGGTTTTCTTTTACCGATGCACTCGACGTTTCTGTCAGGGGAGCTATGCAAACCAGAAACCGTATGGAGGGTTTTTATGAAAGCCGTAATAGCTGGCCAAGCCAGCTTGGTGGTTATCAGGGAAGCGCAAGCCGAACCGCCTCTCAGTGGACAGACCGTACCTTTGAGTCCTATTTAAATTATACTGAAACCTTTGGAACCGGCCACAATTTCAGTGGCATGGCGGGGTATAGTTATCAGGATTTTGAGTATGAAAGTTTTGGAGCCAGTAACCGGTATTTCCTTACCGACAGTTTCGGTTATAACAACCTGGGAGCAGGACTTCATCTGAGTGAGGGAATCTATCAAAATGATGTAAACAGTTACAAGCGGTCCAATAAATTGGTAGCATTCTTCGGCCGTGTAAATTACAACTTCAATAATACTTACATGGTTTCTGCCAGTTTGCGCCACGAAGGGTCCTCGCGGTTCGGTGACGGAAATAAATGGGGTAACTTCCCTGCCGTTTCTTTTGGATGGGCTGTCAGCAATGAAAGTTTCATGCAGGATTTCACGGCTATCGACGAACTCCGCCTCCGGGTGGGTTACGGGGTAACCGGGAACCAGGGTTTTGATGATTATATTTCCCTGGAAAGATTGCAGCGTTCAGGTGTAATGCTCTACGAAGGAAATTGGATTCCGGGATATGCTCCGGGCAGCAACCCCAACCCCAATCTTCGATGGGAACGAAAAGGTGAAATTAATTTCGGTGTTGATCTTGCCATGCTCAATAACCGTCTTAAATTTAACGTAGATGTTTACGACCGAAGCACCAAAGATCTGATATACGAATATCCGGTGCCGGTTCCTCCAAATCTTTACCCCACTCTCTGGACAAATGTCGGAGACCTGAAAAACAGAGGTATTGAGTTTACTGTTAGCTCTTCACCGATAGTAACACCCAGATTTTTCTGGAGAACAGATTTCAATATTTCCTACAACACCAACGAACTGGTTTCTTTGAGTGATGATATTTTCAGCCACTCGCCACTGGACCATACGGCTCTTGGAGCTCCGGGAATGTCAGGCCATACGGTGTACCGGCTTGAAGAAGGCGAGCCTATTGGAAATATTGTTGGATGGAGACACGCAGGCTTTACCGATGATGGCCGCTGGTTATTCTACAACAGAGATCGCAGCGAAACTCTTACAGCCGATCAAATTACATTCGATGACCGTGTGATCATTGGCAATGGTCTTCCTAAAAGCATCATGGGCTTTACCAACTCATTCAATTACCGGAATTTGGATCTGAGTCTGGGTCTTAGGGGGTCATTTGGTTTCCACCTGGTAAATACCCGCAGAAACTACTATGAGAATGTCATAATGATGCCTACCAATATCCTGAAATCTGCCCTTGATATTCCAATGGTGGATGATCCTCAGTTCTCTGACTATTACGTAGAACGCGGCGATTTTCTAAAGATCGACAACTTGACGATCGGATATACAATCCCGGTTTCCGGAATCAGATACCTTAGGGTATATGCCAGCGGACAGAACCTGTACACATTCACTGGTTATAGCGGCCAGGATCCCGAAATCGCGATTGAGGGTTTGGCCCCCGGTTTTGATGTGCGATGGATCTATCCAAGCGTAAGAACCTTCACTGTTGGCATAGATATTCAGTTCTAACTAATTGATAAAAAGAAAAAGGAATGTTGTTATGAAAAGAATTGCAATAGCAAGTTTAACCGGATTACTATCAGTAATCGTTATTATAGCCTGTACGGATCTGTCTGAAACAGTGTATAGCGATGTTCTCGCTTCCGAATTCTATCAGACAGAAGAAGAAATCATTGCGTCGATGGCTCCCGCGTATGGGGAGCTTCGAAACTACGCAAATTCAAACCTCTATCGGGTTCGCTCGATGGGCACCGACGAAATTGTAACTCCTACCCGTGGCCGTCACTGGTATGACGGAGGTGCATTTCAGCGATTCCATGAGCACAGCTGGTCTACCGATCATAACTGGCTGCGTAATTCATGGGATATCTTATTTAGCTGGGTGAACCGATCCAATATGCTGCAGTTTCAGTATGCTCAGATGACGGGAATGAATCCCGAATTAAGGGATCAGTTTACGGCCGAACTCAAAATGATTCGTGCGTTTGCATATTATCAGCTGATCGACTTTTTTGGAAATGTACCGATTGTGGACCGGTTTGATGTACCGGAAGACTTCAGTGCTGCCAATAATTCCAATTTCGAAACCGGACGAACGGAAGTGTTCAATTTTATCGAACAGGACATTTTGTCGAATATTGATAACCTCAATGATAATGTGGACCCGTCTACATACGGCCGGTTTCACAAATATGCTGCACATGCAATCCTTGTTCGGTTATACATGAATGCAGAAACATGGACCGACACACCAAGGTGGGATGATGCCATAGCTCACGCCGATGCTATTATCAATTCAGGCCATTTTGACCTGGAGCCCGATTATTTCTTCAATTTCTCATTGAATAACCGAAGCTCCAGTGAAAATATATTTGTCGTTCCGTTTGAAGATGGACGCACAGGAGGTAATATGTCCAATATGGCATATGTAAATCATCACCATTATCAAATGGGCAGATATTTTAATGCACCACGCGGAGGAAACAATGGAATCAGTGCAATACCAAGCCATTACCGTTCATTTGATGAGGTTGACCGACGCAGAAATGGCTGGCTGACCGGCCCGCTGTACGATACATCTACCGGGGCAGCACTTGTATGTACAGAAGAGAGTGCGCCTCACCCTCTGAACTATACCGTTGATTATGTAAATATCTACGATCCATCAGATAATGCGGTGTATGACTACAGAAATGCACTGGAATATCACGGAGCGCGTATGGTAAAATGGGAGATTAATTATAACTCCTCTGCCGGGAATGATCTTGCAGTGATACGTTACGCCGATATCCTGTTGCTCAAAGCTGAAGCTCTGATGAGAAAAAATGCCGGTTCAGCAACTCAGGAAGCTGTCAATATTGTGAATCAGGTTCGGGAAAGAGCGTTTGAGAATCCGTCTCAGCATGAGTATACAACCGCAACGTTAACGTTGGATGAACTGCTTGCTGAACGTTCCCGGGAGCTTTACTTTGAAGGTGTGCGCCGCAACGACCTTGTCCGGTTCAATAAATGGGTTCGCGGTGATTGGGAGTGGGCGGATCGCTCAAACGAAGGTGATTACAGAAATGTGTTTCCGATTCCTCAGCATCACATCAATGTAAACCCAAATCTTACACAAAATCCAGGATATTAAATGATGAATCGCCGTAATTTTATCAAAAAGTCGGCAATCACCTCGGCAGGAGCTGTCATCCTGCCGAGGTATGTACTTGGAGGGAAAGGATACCAGGCTCCAAGCGATACCCTGAATATAGCCGCCATCGGGGCGGGAGGCAGGGGAGCAAGCGTCATGTCTCAGCTCACATCCCAAAATATTGTTGCGATCTGCGATGTAGATTTCAACAGGGTTGAAGGAGCGTTTTACAATAACCAGGGTGAATTAAACGAATCGCGCCGACCGCTGAAAGAAGCATACGATAAAGCGGTTCGCTATCACGATTTCAGAGATATGCTTGAAAAACAGAATGACATTGATGCTGTGGTGATCGCCACACCCGATCATACTCATGCTCCGGCAGCCTCCATGGCTATGAAGCTGGGTATGCACGTATATGTGGAAAAACCACTGACCTGGTCGGTCCATGAAGCCCGTGTCCTTCGTGATCTTGCTGAAGAAACCGGCCTGGTAACGCAAATGGGCAATCAGGGACACTCTGGTGATGATGGACGGAGGTTGGTTGAACTGGTCAGGGCCGGAGTCATCGGTGAGGTGTATGAATCACACATCTGGACAGATCGTCCGCGCTGGCCGCAAGGCATGTCTTATCCCGGTACTCCTGAAGCGATTCCTGACTATGTAAATTGGGACATGTTCCTGGGTCCGGCACCCTACAGACCATACCATTCAGCATTTCATCCCTGGAACTGGAGAGGATGGGTCGACTGGGGAACCGGTGCCCTTGGCGATATGGGCGCTCATCTGATCGATCATACCAAGTGGGCCTTAAACCTGGGAGCACCCAAAGCGATTGAGGCCAGCGGATCGCCTTTTGGAGAAAATCAGGCTTCTTACCCGCTCTCCACTCTCATTCACTACGAATTTGAACTGGAATCCGGTAATACCCACAAGATGAGCTGGTACGATGGCGGGCTGCTTCCGGGCCGTCCTGAAGCCGTACCGTCCAGTGTGGAGATAAACCGTGGCGGCGGCGGAATGCTTATCGGTGAAAAGGGTGTGGTAATGTATGACACATACGGAAATAATCCGCGCTATTTCCCTGAAGGTATCGAGCAGGAGTACAGCAATGTGGAACAGACTCTGGACCGTATCGACGTAAGCCATGGAATGAACTGGGTGAATGCCTGTAAAGGCCTCAACGAACCGAGCTGTCCGTTTGATTACGCCGGTCCGCTTACTGAACTGATGCTTCTTGGGGTAATTGCTCTCAGAACAGAGTACGGCAAGAAGTTTTACTGGAATGATGATACTGGTCAATTCAGTAACTCAACCGATGCCGACCAGTTACTGCATCGTGAATACAGAAGAGGCTGGGAGCTCTGATTCCATGAAGTAAATTTCTGAAGTGTAAATAACACGGCCATTCTTTCCGGAATTCGGAGGGAATGGCTTTTTAATTTTTTCTCACGATTACATTTAAAAACAGTTAAATATGAAAAACGTCCTATTATTTTCAGTCACATTTTTTCTGCTACTTTTTTTCACTGCTTTTACTGCTGCTCAACTTCACGCGCAATCAGTTTTTGATTATGAAGTCCACGATACCGAACGGGAACAACCGCCCATCGTAGATCCCGGTCCGGCACCGGCTCAGCCTATGCCGGTACCATCCGATGCCATTGTACTGTTTGATGGTTCCGATTTTTCCCATTGGGTAGACAGTAACGGGGAAGAACCACAGTGGCTTATTGAGAATGGATACATGGAAGTCGTTTCGCGTACGGGATCGATCTTTTCAAAGGAAGAGTTCGGGGATATTCAGCTTTATGTAGAATGGGCCACACCCGAAGAGATTGAAGGGGACGGACAGGGCCGAGGAAACAGCGGGGTTTTCTTTATGAACCGATACGAAATCCAGGTTCTTGATTCATATGACAACCTCACCTACCCCGACGGACAGGCCGCTTCGGTCTATGCACAATATCCGCCGCTGGTAAATGCGAGCCGCGCACCGGGTGAGTGGCAGAGCTTCAACATGATTTTTCGCAGGCCACTATTTGACCCGAACGGAAACCTGAGAGAACCCGCGAGAGTTACCGTTTTTCACAACAATGTACTGGTTCACGATAATGTTCCGCTCATCGGTCCCACCGGACAATCAAGGGCGCCCTATCAGATGCATGAAGATAAAGGGCCGATTCGCCTGCAGGATCACCGCGATAAAGTCCGGTTCCGAAACATCTGGGTCCGGGAGCTTCCCGAGCGCAGAAATTAAAAATCGAAAAGGCCGTTTACACTAATGTCATGTCAAACGTAAACTTACGTAAGGAAACCCGCAATGTTTCCTTATCATCATTGGCAGAATGTATCTGAATAAGTATACCTTATGAAGAAAAAACATTGCGGGTTTTACCCGTAACTTTATGGTTGACATGACACTAAATCATTCCTCAAAAACCTTGCAGATTTCTACCCCGATTGTATGCGATCGAAAATCACGCCGAAATGTTTTGCACTGTTGTTGATCGGTTTCATGTTTCTGATCTCATGCAGCAGGCAGCCGAAGCCGGTTTTTACCTTGCTTTCATCAAGCCACACAAACATCGATTTTGTAAATAAAGTTGAAGATAGCATTGAGTTTAACATTCTCAACTATCTTTATTTTTACGATGGAGCGGGGGTGGCTGTGGGTGACATCAATAACAATGGACTTCCCGATCTCTTTTTTGTGGGAAACGAAGTAGAGAACCGGCTCTATCTGAATAAAGGGGATTTTGTGTTTGAAGATATCACCCATTCGGCCGGGGTTGCCGGAGATCCCGGTTCGTGGTCCAAAGGCGCCACTATGGCCGATGTGACCGGAAACGGCTATCTCGATATTTATGTGAGCCGGGTGAACTACCTGAACAAAGAGGGAGCCAACCAGCTTTTCATTAACAACGGAGACGGAACCTTCACCGAGCGTGCTGCCGAATTCGGTCTCGATTTCAAAGGATACTCCACCCAGGCCGTTTTTTTCGATTACAATAAAAACGGCAGGCTCGATCTTTTTCTGCTGAACCACTCTTTCCACAGCGATAAAACCTACGGTCCGGCAGAAGAACTTCGTCTGATTGACGATCCCAAAGCGGGTGACCGCCTCTTCCGGAACGATGGTGATCGGTTCACTGATGTGACACACGAAGCAGGAATTTACACCAGCGCTTTGGGGTACGGGCTGGGTGTTGCGGTGAGTGACATAACGCTGAACGGATGGCCCGATATCTACGTGGGAAACGATTTCCTGGAGGATGATTACCTCTACATTAATAACGGAGACGGCACTTTCACCGAGTCTCTCTACTCTTCCGTTGGCCACACCAGCCGCTCATCGATGGGTAACGACATTGCCGATATCACTAATAATGGGCTTGTGGATATCATCTCGCTCGACATGATGCCCGAAGATCACGAAATTTACATGCGCTCCGGCGGACCGGATATCCAGGAGGTGTACGACCAGAAAATTGATCTGGGTTTCGGCCATAAAAATGCACGCAATACTCTTCAGCTAAACCGGGGGCATCTGCACGACGGCACACCTGTTTTCAGTGAAATTGCATTTCTGGCAGGAGTAGCCAAAACCGACTGGAGCTGGGCATCTCTCTTCGCCGATCTGAACAACAGTGGCTGGAAAGATCTGTTGGTTACAAACGGAATGGTACGCCGCCCGAATGATATGGATTTTGTGGTTCACAGCGATTCATTCCCCGATCGAGAGATGGAGGACCCGATGAGTCCGGAAGAGTTCGAGGCCATACAGATGATGCCGGAGCTCCGGATCCCGAACTATCTTTTTCAGAACAACGGTGATTTGACATTTACTGACAGCACTACGGAATGGGGCCTTGGCCAGCCTGCCTTTTCGAGCGGTGCAGCTTACGCCGATCTGAATGGCAACGGACGCCTCGACCTGGTAATCAGCAATCTGAATGGGGAGTCCTTCATCTATCGAAACAATATTTCGGAAGATGCTTCCGGTGCCAGCTATATTCAGGTGAAACTCGTAGGCGAGGAATACAACACCAGTGGTATCGGTTCAAAAGTGATCTTCTATAAAAACGATCTGGTTTTCTATCAGGAGCAGATGCCCACCCGTGGGTACCAGTCTTCGGTGGATCATATTCTCCATTTCGGATTCGGTGACCATTCGGAGTTGGACTCCATGATCGTCATCTGGCCGGATGACCGGTTCGAAGTGCTGTACAACATTCCGGTGAATCAAAAGCTGAAACTGGATCAAAAAAATGCCACCGGAACGTTTGAGTACAGCCTGCTCAGACGATCCTGGGAAAGTGCGATCTACCGGAATGTGACTGATCTGGTCGATCTGGACTATCGCCACCAGGAATATGTTTTTGATGACTATGCGCGCGAACCCTCCATGCCGTACCGCCTCACCACTCAGGGCCCGGCACTGGCCGTGGGGGATGTGACCGGAAACGGCCTGGATGATCTTTACCTGGGCGGTGCCAAAGATCAGCCCGGCAGCCTGTATCTGCAGCAGAACGACGGACGATTTGTTCGTGCGCAGCAACAACTGTTTGATGAAGATGCGGGATCGGAAGATGTGGATGCGCTCTTTTTTGATGCAACCGGAAACGGGTATCCCGACCTCTACGTGGTGAGCGGCGGCGGAGAGTTAACCGGGAATAATCCTGGCCTCAGAGACCGGCTCTATATCAACGACGGTGAAGGAATGTTTATAAAAACAACCGACCGTCTGCCTGATCTGTTTGTGAACGGTTCGGCGGTTCGTTCTGCCGATATTAACGGAAGCGGTCATAACGATTTACTGGTGGCAGGACGCTCCATTCCATTTCGCTATGGACTCACTCCGCAGCATGCCATACTGGTGAATGACGGAAATGGATATTTCCACAATGCTGCTGAGGAAATAGCACCGGACTTGCGAAATGCCGGAATGATTACCGATGCGCAATGGGCATTTATTTCCAATGACCGTTATCCAGATCTGATTGTGGCTGCCGAATGGATGCCCTTGCAATATTTTGCCAATGAGGGAGGGCAGCTGCAAAACCGCACGGGTGATGCAGGGTTGGAAAATTACAAAGGTTTGTGGCAAAGTCTTTTGGTGGAAGACTTCACCGGAAACGGCCTGCCTGATATTGTGGCTGGAAATTTTGGCTTGAACTCCAGAATTCAGGCATCCCCCGACAGGCCGTTTCGTCTTTATCTGAATGATTTTGCCGATATCGGTCAGCCAGAACCGGTTTTGGCCTACTACCGGAACGGTGAATTTTACCCGTTCGATCAGCATGAGCTGATGATGCAATTCGACCGCCTTGCCCGAACCATTTCAAGCTACAGGGAATATTCTGAAAAAAGTATCCGCGGACTATTCGGAAATGAGAAGGAGCGCAGTTCTCTGGTACGCGACCTAACCGATTTGAGGACCTCACTTTTTGTAAACAATGGAGACGGTACGTTTTCGCGAAAAACACTGCCTAATGAAGCTCAGTTTTCACCGGGCATGGCCATTCATACCGTTCAGAATGAAAAGAGTGGCGAAAAAGATCTGATCCTGGCTGGAAATTTGCTTGATGTGAGGCCTGCAACCGGCGGCAGGCAGGATGCCGGATTTGGCCTCTTTTTGAGAAACAGCGGCGGCGGAGAATTTGAGTCTCTGGAACCTCAGTCAAGCGGTATTTTTATGTCCGGCGAGGCAAGGGAGGTGAAGGAGGTCCGTACGGCGGATGGCAAGATGTTGATCGTTGCAAGAAATGATGATACGGTCATGTTTTTCAAACGGAATGAATGAGATAAAAACTCTTGAACTCGTATTGCCAGGTTTTTAGAATGGTATGATAACATCATTTCATTTGCGACATCATCCTGATTCAATTATTATCCAACACAGTCTGAATTTGAACAGCAACTCATTGAAAAAGAAAAACTGAATAAGCAAATTCAGGAAAACTTTTCTAAAATAGAAATCTGATGACTGATCAGGATATCCGCTGGATACAGCGGGCCCAAAATTACGAAAAAGCTTTTCTTCGGCTGAAAGAGACGATGGAGATGGAAGATCTGAATGAGCTGGAAAGGGACGGTGTATGTTATCAATTTAAAATGACGATGGATCTTGCCTGGTCATTACTAAAAGATGCATTGATAAAGCAAGGGTTTAGTTTTTCACCATCTCCAAAAACCACTTTTCGACTTGCTCAACAGAGTAGCTGGATTGATAATGCACAGTTGTTTATTGACGGTATTGAATTAAGGAAATGTATAATTATTGATTGTATATGGATGACATATCACCCGCATATCAAATGCAGATGATTGATAGCATCGAAAAAGCTATCTGGGATAAGTTTTAGTTCCTATAAAAAAGTTATAATTTATATAAAAAAATGGCATCAATCAGATGGTTATGGATACAACGATTTTTGGGAAAATTTCCAAATAGTTGAAAACCGTGATAAAATTGATTTATTGGAAACTTTACACACAATGGATGGGGAAACGTTGATTAAGATTGCCATTGATCTGGGGGTGGATACACCTGACTTGATACCATCTATTCCTTTTTTTCGAAATGAAATTAAAGCAGAGTACCCTACTGCAAGCCAGGCTTTTGAAAAAGCATACAAAGAAATTGAAGAGAACCCTGATATAGCTATAGGCTTAGTGAATTCTGCTTTAGAAAGCATTATTAAATAAATGCTTAAAGATGATAGGATTAAAACAAAACGCAAGAGCGGAGTCACGCTCACTAAACTTGTCCAAAAATTATTGAAAGAGATAAGACTGTTCCCGGACAATGATATGCCTGCTGAAATAAGAAATATTGCGAGTTCATTATTGTCTGCAACTCAACATATTGAACAGCTAAGAAGTGATAAAACAAATTTCCATGGGAAAACGAATGAAGATTATTTAATTAACGATCCTTTGTACACGTACTTCAT
Organism: Balneolaceae bacterium; assembly: GCA_007123785.1. Classification (GTDB taxonomy): domain Bacteria; phylum Bacteroidota; class Rhodothermia; order Balneolales; family Balneolaceae; genus Rhodohalobacter. Next base: position 763 of record SLGL01000111.1, on the reverse strand, counting down.
TGTTAATAGTGTAACGACCGTTGGTTTGTTATTGAGGTCTCTTTTTAAACAAAAGTTTCCTCCAATCGAAATATCTAAGGAGATTGATGAATTTTATGATATGGACGATGATTTGCCTTTTTAACCTAAGTGTCTAATACCAAATACCCCATACAACAAATAACCACCCCATGCCCCCCAAATCCCGAATACTCAGACATAATCCTCTACAACACGCCGGAGGGAAACATCCGGGTGGTGTATGATGAGACGTTTTAGCTTACTTAGAAGCGAATGGCGGAGTTGTTTGAGGTGTGGGCTGAAGCCATTACAAGCCACATCAAATCAATCCTTTAAATACGATTAAAATCATGTTTGAACAAACCAATAAATACAAAAACCACGGCCATTTTTTCCTCAATCCAGGGGAATCTTTAAAAACAAATAGCTCAGAGGTACCGAATCTCCCGGGCGTGTATTACATCATGAGGCTGGCCGGTGGAGGGATTGACCTGGTCTATATCGGATCATCCGGCACCGTGAATCAAACAGGTGGATTTTCCAGTCAGCTTTTAAGAGGCAGGCTGAATAACAAACAGGGTGGTATGAAACGGCAGCAATTTTTTGAGGAAAAAATGAAAGTGGAAAACATTGATGCGCTGGATATCTACTGGTTTGTCACCTTCGATGAGAACCATCAGGATTTACCGGGGTATGTTGAGGGGATACTTATGCAGAGATATTTTGAGATTTACGGCACACTGCCACCCTGGAATAAAAAATT
>SLGL01000229.1 GCA_007123785.1 Balneolaceae bacterium | reverse complement strand
TCCTGGCGGCGAACCCAATAATACGTAAGGATGGCCACTCCCCCGATAAAAAGCAAAAAGGTAGTGATTGTGATAAAATTTTCCATTCAGGCAGACTTTATAAAGAGGTTGTTATCCGGTTATGAACCAGCAGCTTGATAAATTAAACCTGAGAAACATAATTAAACTTTTTGAAGAATGGCAAAACGAATTGCATTTTTTACCAGATCATTAACAATGTCAGATCCGGTGGGTGCTCAGGTTGGTTGATTGGGGTGGCCTAATTTCATTTCACTCCACTGCGTCCACATCCACATTAACACGCACTGCCGAGGCTCCTTTTGGCTTGATCGATTCGTACTTTTTGAAAATAGCATCCAGCAATTTTTCAATGGCGTGTGCATTGTAACTTCGTCCCAGTTTTATATTCGCTTCCCACTGATACTGCCCGTTCATCCACTCAATCACAGAAGGTGAAGGGCCCATCACCACATTCTCGCCGGTAATCATTCGCGTCGCATCGCAAAAACGGTCGGCTACCATTTGCACTTTGCTCCACGATGGCGATTTAAACCGAAACACAATCATCCGCGAGAACGGTGGAAAATGCAGCGGTTCACGGCTGGCCAGTTCCTGTTTTGCAAAGGCTTTAAAATCGTGAGTCTGTGCACATTTAATAGCGGGATGATCGGGTTTCCAGGTCTGCACATAGACCACTCCCGGTTTTTCGGCCCGCCCTGCACGGCCGGCTACCTGGCTTAAAAGCTGAAACATTCGCTCCCCGGCCCGAAAGGAAGGAAATGCAAGTTCTGTATCGGCATTGATCACACCCACCACCGTTACATTTGGAAAGTCCAGCCCTTTCGCCACAAGCTGCGTACCGATCAGAATATCTGATCCACCGCTTAAAAACTGCTCATATATTTTTTGGTGTCCGAATTTTCCAGACGTGGAGTCGCGGTCCATGCGCAGCAGCCGTGCTTCGGGAAACAGTTTTTCCACCTCCTCTTCCACCTGCTGCGTACCGCTTCCTTTCGATACCAGGTTTTCCGATTCACAAAGCTCACACCGGGTATCAGCGCGGCGGGAGTAGCCGCTGTAGTGGTCCAGAAGAATATTTTTCTTTTTGTGATAGGTGAGGCTCGTTGAACTTTCCGGACTTTGCGGAATGTGGCCGCAATCCTCGCACTGCAGAAAAGAAGCATAACCACGCCGGTTGTAGAGCAAAATCACCTGCTCCTTGCGCTCCAGTGCTTTTTCGATCTCCTGGTAGAGCTCCACCGTCAGCGGGCCTTTCATCGCACTTTTGTATTCGATCAAATTCAGTGTTTCTACCGGCGGCATCGTACCGGTGGGCCGCAGGGGAAGCTGCAGCAGAGTGTGTTTCTCTTCCATCACCGCTTTTACCGATACCATCCCGGGTGTGGCCGACCCCAGCACCACCACGGCATTTTCCATGTGAGCCCGCATCACCGCTACATCGCGAGCGTGATATCGGGGAGCCGGATCGTACTGTTTGTAGGAGCTGTCGTGTTCTTCGTCTACTACAATCAGGCCGGGATTTTGCACCGGGGCAAACACTGCCGAACGCGGACCGATAGCAATCCGTTTATCCCCCGATTTCAGACTCTGCCACGCCTCAAATCGCTCGCGGTCACTCAGGCGGCTGTGCAGCACTGCAATCTGATCACCGAAAATCTGGTAAAACCGCTGAACTGTCTGTGGTGTAAGGGCGATCTCAGGCACCAGTACCAACCCGCCCCGCCCCTGCTCAAGAGTGTGTTTCAGGGCATGGATATAAACCTCTGTCTTACCCGAACCGGTAACACCAAACAGCAAAAAACTTTTAAATTTTTTCTCGTCCAGTGGTTTTTTGATCTGCCTAAACGCTTCTTCCTGCTGGCCGGAGAGCGTTTTGATTTTGTCGGGTTCATGAATACCATTGCGCTGCGTGTCTGTCTGCACGGGCAGGTCAACCGATTCGATCCACCCCTCTTTTTCGATTCGGCTCAGCGTATAAGGCGTAAAAAGTTCATCGCTGAGCAAATCCTGGTGAGATTGTGGTAAATCCATGCGGCAGAGTTTTTCGAACGCTTCCACCCATTTATACGACCGTTCGGATTCCGACAGCTCCTCAAGCATACTTTCCGGTTTAACCGATCCAGCCAGTTTCCAGTGTTTTATTTTTTTGTAATCCACCTTCTGGCGAGGATATTCCCAGACCTGAATCCATCCTTTTTTTATCGCCTTATTCAGAAACCTTTTTCCGGAGCCTTCACGCCATCGTTTTTGAGCCTGTTTCAGCGTGTATTCTCCTTCTTCAATATCACGTAATTGCTCTTGTTCTTCATCGTTAAGGTCCTCTTTAAAACCGGGCTTTACGCGCAGTTTTTTTTCAGAGGAAAAATTCAATCCAACTGGCAGCGATGCCTGAATCGCCTCTCCCCAGCTACAGTAATAGAAACGGTGAATCCACTCGGTCAGCTGAATCATCGTTTGGCTCATAATCGGTTCTTCATCCAGGATTTTCTGAACCGGTTTGGTCCCGAATTTCGGTTTGCGGTCATGAACCTGTACAGCCATTCCAATTGTGAATTCGTTGCGAAGCGGAACCCACACGCGCATTCCCGGTACTATCCTTTCCGATTCTCGTGTATGATAGGTAAACAACCGTCTCACTGCTGTTGGAAATGCGATATCTACATACATTTTTGCCATTCCCTTAAACTATGGAATATGGCAGGCAATTGGAATGGATTTTATTGAAGAGGAATTACCCCATTTTTTAACCATCCCCCATAATGAACTCTTTTTTAGCAACACGCTCAGTAACAAATCCATACATTATTTTGGCAAATTTACTCTGCTCTGATATACCAAGAAATATGGTGTTAAACGATTCGACTGCCTCTGTAATTGACTTATCGATATTATCGCTGACAATGACTTTGGCCTCATATCCATCGGCTGGTATTCCTGCCTTTTCGGCAAGAACCGCGATCATCTCCCGTCCTGTTTCTTCGGGGTCAGACATCTCTCCATTTTGCTGATGAGAAGACGGCTGTACATTAAGTAAAGTGGGCTTGTGGTTATCGAGCAATGCAAATTCATAGATTCGCTCGATAGCTTTCAGTGAGTGGGCCCGGTCCGGCAAGGGTTTCTATTGATCCGCGGTCTTTTCTTTAAAAATTGACCAGTGTAGCATCACAAGGTGCCTCTTTGATGTTAGGGTCAAGATTGGAGCCAAAAATATAGTTACGATGATACTCTTGTAGGTTCCATCCAATAACGAGCAGGTCAGCTACCTGCTTTTGATTTAAGATAAGATTGGCTTGAATATACCACTGTTGTGTCATGAATGAAGTTTTCCCGTCATTTGATCGTTGACATCACAACTCGGAGCCAGACTACATTAGCTTGGTAACGAATATTTCCAAGTCCGTTGTAAATCAATACATTAACCTAATCGAAACATAGGACATCAGCAATAAATAAATACTTGACAAGCCATATGGCGCTAATCAAGGAATTCGGGAGAAACCCATTGGAGAAAAACTTAGATAAACCTTACTTGCGAGTGACAATCTCAATGACGCCATTTCCGCCCCTCACACCATAAATGGCGGCATCACTTCCTTTCAGAACCCGAACGTAATCAATGTCACGCACATTAAGGTTGCTGTTAACCTGGGAGTAGCTGCTTCCTGCAACCTGGCCGTCAATCACAAAAAGCGGTTCAATTCCAGACTGGAAGGAGTTGATACCACGAATCGTCACAACCGCATTGCTACCTGAGCCTCTCACATTCACTCCCGGAACACGGTACAAATAATCGGCAAGATTACGGTAATTGTCTCTGTCATCCGAAATTCCATCGGCCGGCCGGATATTTTCGAGCTCAATGTGTGGCGTGTCACTCCCTTCCTGTGCAGAGCTGACAGGTTCGGTAGAAGAGCAGCCTGCAATCAAAAAAAGAGTGGAGATAAGAAAAAAATATAGTGCCTGTTTCATAGCGACTCTGTAAAGTTTGATGTCATCAATACACGGAAAACGGGGCCTGAACTTCTTTTGGTATAAGACCTTTACCGGCCTGGACCAAAAAAGTCACCCGGAAAGGGATTCATATAAAGAATACTGCGGAATTTAAACCTTACTGAAGAACAGATGAACGAACGTTCACAGGATGCACCCATCCGTGGGTATCTTTTAGTTTTCCGTACTGTATTCCGGTGATGGTGTCGAACATTTTTTTGGCAAACGGCCCTACTTTTTCCTGATCCAGTGTAAGGGTTTGGCCCTGGTGATGAATCAGGCCCACAGGTGAAATTACGGCTGCAGTTCCCGCTCCGAAAACTTCTTTCAGTGTACCATTACTGTCCGCTTCAAATACTTCATCAATCGAAATTTTGCGCTCTTCCACATCCACACTCCACTCTTTGGCAAGTGCAATTACCGAACGACGTGTGATTCCCGGCAACACTGTTCCGCTTAATTTCGGGGTGATCAGTTTATCACCAATCAGAAAGAAGATATTCATTGTGCCCACTTCTTCCACATATTTGTGCTCGTTAGCATCCAGCCAGAGTACTTGGGTGTACCCTTTTTTCTGGGCATTTCGGGCAGGCAGAAAACTGCCACCGTAATTCCCTGCCGCTTTGGCTTCACCGGTGCCGCCCTTTACAGCACGAACATAATTTTCCGATGTGGTCAGTTTTACCGGATTAAAACCTTCGCTGTAGTACGCCCCCACTGGGCTGGTAATAATTAAAAACTTATACTCCTCTGATACTTTCGCCGCCAGGTACTCTTCGGTAGCAAACATCACCGGGCGGATGTAGAGTGCCTGCCCGTGTTTTTTTGGAACCCATGTATGATCGAGCCTCATCAGTTCTTCCAGCGCTTCGATGAAAAGAGATTCTTCAATTTCGGGCATACAAAGCCTTCGTGCAGAGTTGTTTAGCCGCTGGTGATGATCGTGCGGACGGAAAAGGTTGATGGTGTCATCATTTGCATAATAGGCCTTCATGCCTTCAAAAACCGCCTGCCCGTAGTGCAAGGCCATCATCGATGGTTCAAACGTAATGGGACCGTAGGGTTTGATTTCGGCAGACTGCCATGCTCCGTTGTTATAGACCATTTCCAGCATATGGTCGGAAAAAATCCGCCCGAATTCGAGATTATCGAAATCAAATTCCGAAATTCTGGTTTGACTTGTTTTGCTGATTTGAAGTTTCATGAAGGGTTTATTTGATCCGAGGGTGTTTCAATTGGAATAAAATGCTATGCTTTCAGTTCTTAAAATTACGAACGTATCAGCATCATTCGATTGAAAATATAACCTGCAAGATAAGATGATTTTTCGAAAGGGGTTAACATTTTTTGATGATTTATGAGACCAGTAGTTTTGGAGTTAGGAATTGGTGAAATCAATTATCGGAACGTCGCTACATCTCATTAATCGCGTATCATTATGATTGAACGATTTAGAAGATATTCGATATTCGATTTAGCGAGTTATTATTCACAATCTATCTGTTGTCAACATACTGATTTCCAAATGCATTCAGACAGCCAGCCAAATGGTGCCGAAACAGGCATGTATATAAATTATGATATTCTCCGAAACCAGTCATATTTTTGTTCCGTTTGTAATTCGGTAAATATCATCTTGTCATTACAGTCGTCTGATGGAATAGGATCGGACCCTGTTTTGTTTAACTGGATAGTACCATTACAATTTTAATATTACCGTGGGTTTTAACCTGCACTCTATCGTTGACACAAGATCAGGTGTTCTGAAAAAATCAAAAAAATTCTGTAAGGAAATCTCGTTTCCGGTATCATACATTATAGAAGATTACACTAAATATCACAGAAAAAAATTTATTTCGATGATTCAAAAAGCAAAAGAGATTCTTCAAAAAACATTTGGTTACAATGAGTTCCGTCCGCTCCAGGGCGATGCCATTGAAAACATCCTGAATAAGAGAGACTCTCTCGTAATCATGCCAACCGGTGGTGGAAAATCTCTCTGCTACCAGATTCCGGCAATGCTATTTAACGGACTCACCGTGGTGGTTTCACCACTGATTTCCCTTATGAAAGACCAGGTGGAGCAACTTGAAGAGTTCGGTGTTCCGGCCCTTTACCTGAACAGTACACTCACACCAGAGCAATACCGCCAAAATGTAAACCGTCTTCGGGCAGGCGAGGCAAAACTTTTATACCTCGCACCGGAAACGCTAATGATGGAACCAACCCGCCAGCTTCTCTCCGAACTCACCTTAGACTGCTTTACGATTGATGAAGCTCACTGCATCTCGGAGTGGGGGCACGATTTCAGGCCGGAGTATCGTCAGCTTGCCCAGGTTCGGAAAGATTTTTCAGATGCCGTTTGTGTGGCACTGACAGCCACGGCCACCCCGAGAGTACGGGACGATATTCAGCAGATCCTGGAGATGAAAGACTCGGACCGATTTGTGGCCAGTTTTGATCGGAAAAACCTGGTGTTGCGCGTGGTGGATAAAGAAAATCCGCTCGATCAGATTCTTGATTTTCTCTATACCCGGCCAAAACAGTCGGGTATCATCTACTGTTTTTCGCGGCGGCAGGTGGATGAGCTCTACAGCGACCTGAAACATGAAGGACATTCCGTACTTCCATATCACGCCGGATTGATGGAGGGTGAGCGAACACGAAATCAGGAAGCTTTTATCCGCGACGATGTGAATATTATCGTGGCCACGATTGCTTTCGGGATGGGAATCAACAAGCCCGACGTCAGGTATGTGATTCACCACGATATGCCGCAGAATATCGAATCGTACTATCAGCAAATCGGACGGGCTGGGCGCGACGGGATTAACGCCGATTGCATGTTGCTGTACAGCTACAGCGATAAACAGAAGATCCAGTACTTTATCAATCAAAAAGAAGGAACCGAAAAAGAGGTGGCTGAAAAGCACCTGGACGCTCTTCTCAACTATCTCGACTACGGAAAATGCCGCCGAAAACCACTGATAAACTATTTCGGGGAAGAATATGATAAAAAGGATTGCGGTATGTGCGACAACTGCCTCAGGCAGAAAGATGATCTCCAGGATTTTACCGTACAGGCTCAAAAGTACATGAGCTGTATCGCACGAACCGAACAGCTTTACGGTGCATATCACATTGCTGATATTTTGCGCGGATCGGAGGCCAAAAAGATCAAACAGAACGGACATGATAAACTTTCCACTTACGGAATCGGAATAGAGTGGTCGAAAAATCAGTGGATTCAGCTTTCACGTTTGCTGATCCGCAACGGTTATCTCGAAAAAGATCAAAATCACGGAAGTTTGCTGATCACTGATCAAGGAAAAGAGGTGCTGAAAGGTAATGAAAGAGTCATGGGTGTTCTGGACCGGACCAAGACCACGGCCGATGGAGAAGCCCGTCCTCGCACCAGCAGCGATGTTGAGAAGAAATACAATGAGCACCTGTTTGAAGAGCTGCGCAAAAAACGAAAAGAACTGGCCGATGAACGTGATATTCCGCCATACGTGATTTTCCCCGATACCACTCTGATTGAAATGTCATACTACTATCCGATGAATGAAGACAGCCTGATAGCAATTTACGGGGTGGGTTCATCAAAGCTGAAGAAATATGGTGATGACTTTTTACCGATGATCCGGGAATTTTGCAAAAAAAATAACCTTGAAGAACGGACAAGGGGCCTTGACAAAAAAGTAAGTAAACACTCTTCCGGGAAAAAGCATCACCGTGTGGGAGAAGAGTACAACTCCGGAAAGACGATAGATCACCTTGCTGAACAGTTCGGAGTAAAAAAAGTGACTATTCTGAGCAACCTCAAAAAATATCTGGATGAAGGCTACTCGCTGGAACCGGGTGGATTCTTGGATGCTTCGTCGCTTTCAGAGCGCAAAAAGGATGAGGTCTTTGCTTCAATGGAAAAAGTGGGTCCGGAACTGCTGAAGCCAATCTACGAAGAGCTGGACAAAACGGTGGATTATAACGAACTGCGGATTTTGCAACTGGCTTATATGGCTCAAAACGGGGAGTAGGCAGGAATGTACGCGGTTTGGATACATAGTCTTCGGATCGCATACGAGACCTTTCAGCTTCTACTTTCGTGTTTCAGTGAGCATAACTGCAGAAATGAAAATTTGTCTGGGAATCCTTACCATTAGGGTATGATTCAATCCTATATTAAGTCGCTCAAACAAACACCGACAGGACTTTTCAATCCCTGGTATCATCAGGATAAAAAGCACGATCTTTTACCCGAAGCACCAGATATCCGGCGCGGCCAGTTACAGGCTTATCTCACTGAACGGCAAAATCGGGCCCGGTTTCTCTTTATTGCCGAGGCGCTTGGTTACCAGGGCGGACATTTTACCGGTATTGCCATGACCTCCGAGCGTATTTTACTGGGGCACCAGGAGGATAAATATGGCGTAAAACCGGAGCATGTGTTTAGAAATGCCGATCCGGCAAGAACCAGCCGGCCTGATTTTATTGAGAAGGGAATGAGCGAACCTACGGCCACAATCATGTGGGGTGCTATGATTGACCTGGGCATCAATCCCTACGATGTGGTTCTCTGGAACGCTGTTCCGTGGCATCCCTACAATACCGAAAAAGGGCTGCTAAGCAATCGGACACCTCTTTCGGGCGAGATGGAAGCCGGACTAAAACACCTGAAAATGTTTATCAGCCTGTTTGATGGCGTAAAAGTGGTTGCTGTGGGAAGAAAGTGCGAACAGAGTTTAACTGAACTGGGAGTGGATCACACCGGAGTGCGCCATCCTGCGAACGGGGGAGCTCCAAAATTCAGAATGCAGCTTCAGAAACTGGTTGGAGAGTGAAATCATATTCGGAATGATCGGAATGAGGGATAAGTTGACTATCTTGGAGTCGCTAAACGTTCAGAAATATAAATGTAAAGATTAGCCCGTGAAAAAAATACTGCCGCTTTTTGTACTGTTCCTGTTTTTATCAAGTTGTGCACTTCTCAGAGATTATGCCGATGTGCAAAGGCCATCTGTAAATTTTAGCAAGATGTCGATACAAAACATCTCTTTCGACGGGGTGACTCTGCTTTTTGATTTTGATGTAAATAACCCAAACCGGTTTGGTGTATCGGCCGATCAGTACAGCTACGAATTTTTTATTAATGACAACTCTTTTCTGTCTGGCACACAGCAAGAGAATATCAGGATCAGCCGTGAATCTTCCAGTGTTGTTCAGGTACCGGTTTCGCTTAACTTTTCGGATGTGTTTAGCACATTCACCTCCCTTGTGAGGCGCGATTCTCTTTCCTATAAAATCGCAACCGAAGTTCAGTTTGATATTCCCGGTCTGGGCCGGCAGAGGGTACCCGTCAGCACAGCCGGAGAGCTTCCCATTCCCCGTATGCCAAGAATTGAATTCAGCGGCCTGAACGTGAGAAATTTATCGCTCTCCGGTGCGGAAATTGACCTGGGCTTTCGTGTGTCAAATCCCAACAGTTTTGGAATTTCCTTATCGAATGCGGCTTATGTATTTCGGGTAAACGGGCGGGAATGGCTCGACACACGTTTGGGTGATCGTATTCGCATTGGCGGTTCACAGAGTGACACCATTACAATTCCAGTGCGACTTAATGCCTCTCAAATGGGTTCCGTTTTACTTGATTTGATCGGTGGATCCACTCAATTCGACTACAATTTAAGCGGTTCAGCCAATATTTCAGCAGAACTGGAAGGGTTTCAGGATGGAGGAACCATACCTTTCGATGTGAGCGGGCGTCATACAACAAACTGAAATCATTTTTTATTTTTTTAGAGATAGCTATAAACAAAATAAGTTTATAATTAAGACATGCATCTAATTATAAATTGTAGAATTTGTTATGTTTCTAATAAAGGATTTTCGTAACCTTATTAGGTATAATGATATCATAATGAAAAACAATGTTGATTCTAAAAAAAATAAAATCAACGTGGAAGGCTCATCTTTGCATTGCTCTTTTTTTGCTATATGCTAAGCCGGGAGTGGGGCAGATTGATATATCATCAACCGAAGACTGGATAAAAAATCAGTACATAATTGAAAGAGTACTGAATACGGAAAACGGACTTCCTGCTAATGGGGTAAACTCTGCCATTCAAGATTCGAGAGGGTTTATATGGTTTGCTACTTTCAACGGTCTTGTTCGGTATGATGGTAACAGAGTGTTGGTATATAACACGAATAATATTTCAGGCCTGCCTACAAACAGGTTTACAACAGTGAGTGAAGGTCCGGACGGTGAAATTTGGGGAGGGTTAGAGCACGGCGGATTTGTAATGATTGATAAACAGCGTAATGAAGTTTATCAAATCGATGATAACTTATTGGGAACCAGTACTTTTGTGAATCAGATTTTTGTGGATGATGACAGAAAAGTGTGGGTTGGGACAAATTTTGGGCTGTTCATTTTTGAGAATGAAGAGTTTAGAAAAATTAAAGGTGTACCAGATGAGGTCTTACAACAAATCCATCAGGAAGGCGATCAGATTTATTTGCTTTTCGAGTACGGGTTGTTCAAAATTGATCAGGATGGGTCGAATCCTGAAAGCGTGCTTGAAATATCAGATCTTGAAATCATCTTCAACTCAGATCGAACCGGAGAGTACCTGGAGAATTTTGATCGTTTTTGGAAAGCAGACTGGAAAGGGAATTCAATTTATGTAGCCCATGAGCATGGTGTTCTTGAAATACAGGGTAATCATTTTGAAAATATTTTGAGTAATGCAGAAGCAGGACTTTCTGTGTTGCACGGTGTTAAATCCGATGAGGAGTACTTTTACATTTACGGTACAGACGGCCTGCGGCGGACCAGTAATATTCACACTCTTGAAAATAAAGAGGTTATTACGACAAATTATCGGGTTTTGGATTTGATGTTTGACCATGAAGGGTCGGTATGGGCTTCAACAACAGGCCACGGAGTGATTCAATTTTCTGAAACTCCGGTTTACCAGGGAGAACAATTCGACTTTTTGCTGAGTGTACCAGTGACGGCGGTACTGGAAGACCGGCAAGGATTTTTATGGACTGGTACAAATTGCGATGGGCTATATTCCCTGAAAAATGACACTATCCACCGATACGGAATAAGTGAAGGAATTGAAAACCTCTGCGTCTGGAGTGTAATGGAACAATCCGATGGTACAATCTGGGCGGGAACATGGGGTAACGGAGTCTTCTATCTGAATGAAAATGAAGACCGGTTTGTGCGTTTTATACCCGATGCTTTTGAAGATGTAACTGCAGTTCTTTCCATTTTTGAAGATTCTGCCGGAATCATTTGGTTTGGTTCATTCGACAGGGGAGTCTTTCGATACGATGGAAATGGTGTTGAATCGGTGAAAAATGAATCAGATGGATATATCAGTGCCACAAGGATGTTTTTCGAGATGGAAGACGGAAATATATTATTTGCTACAGACAGAGGGATCGGATATTACGATAATGGAAGAGTTATTAAACCGGAAGAGTTTAAACAGCTCCAGACAAATAACTACAGAGTAATTAAAAGCGACAGCTATGGACGTATTTGGTTCGGGAGTTATGGTGGCGGAATGTTTGTACTTGACAACTCCGGTAGTATGTTCAAAATCACCGATGA
>SLGL01000194.1 GCA_007123785.1 Balneolaceae bacterium | reverse complement strand
TCGAGCCAGTCCGTCTCCGGAACGGTTTCATGCGATCCGATGATCAGATAACCATCTTCGACAAGTAGAGATGCGATCTGATCCAGAAACCATCGCTGCTTGTTTTTCGTGAAGTAGGTGAAGACCAGGTTCCGGCAGAAAATCAGATCAAATGTTCCATCAGGCAGGGATTTGCTGATGTCGCGCTTCTCGAAGGTTACCTGTTTCTTCAGCCTCTTATCAATTTCAAAAAGTTGAATCTGCTCATTCCAGTGAAAGAATTGTTCCTTTTCTTTCTTTGTCAGTTCTTTCAGTGAACTTGGCGGATAGTGACCTTTTTTGGCCCGCCCCAATGCTTCAGGATTCCTGTCAGCAGCCAGCACATCGATCTGGAAGTGTATCCCGGATTTTTCTGCAGCAATGCAAACCGAGTATGGTTCTTCACCGTTACAACATCCCGCTGACCATATTCTAACAGAGTCAGAAGAACGTTTTTTTGCCATTTCAGGAAGAATTTTTTCCGATAGCTCATCCCACAATTTTCGGTCGCGGAAAAACCGGCTGATCGTCACATTCATCAAGCCATCCAGCTTTTCCCATTCATCCGGTTTGATTTTCAGGTATGCACGATATTCTTCCAGGCTCTTGAAACCTAAATCTCCTGCTCTCTGCCACACACGCTTCATCACCTGGTTTCTCGGCTTTCGAAATCCCGCCCATCGGTAGCCCATTTTTGGAAGGGCCCACTGCAGAAATGCAACATTCTGTTGATCTCGTGTTTTCAAAGTGGATTTTTGAGGTTATTTCTTTGTAGTCTATGAAAATAATGAAATTCAGCACATCCGGATCAAGCTGTGGACCTAAAACATCGATGGTGTACGTAATGTAGCCTGGAACCGACGCCATCATGTTAAAATTAATCAGCCCTTTCAGATTCGACTGATTTTTAATAATCGAACTCAGTTTTTTACTTTAATTTAAAATCGCACAGTAAGGGATCCCCATGACATACTAAATTTTATTATACTCCAGCTGTACAAATGAGTGAGCATCAGAATAGTAAAAAAAAAGGAAACGTACCCTGGCCGACAAAAGATGCCATGGAACAGATTTACGATATGAAGCTTTGGGGAGGCAGCGATTCTGATTTTTACTCAGGTACAGGATCACATCACCCTGAGATTGTAGATCCATATATCGAGGTTGTTACCTCCTTTTTAAAATCTTTTGAGAACCCGCTTGTAGTGTGTGACCTTGGCTGTGGAGATTTTAACGCAGGGAAAGAGCTGGTAAAGTATACTCAAAAGTATATTGCAGTAGATATCGTAGCAGAACTCATAAATCGTAATAAGGAAAAATTTAAAAACGATAAGCTTGAATTCCATTGTTTGGATATCGCAGCAGATGACCTGCCTTCAGGAAATTGTGCTATAGTACGACAAGTACTCCAGCATTTATCGAATGCTGAGATTCAGCTTATTTTACCCAAACTGGCCAATTTCCGATATTTGATTGTAACCGAGCATATTCCGGAGGGAGATTTTAAGGCCAATGTGGATATCATTTCGGGGCAGGGAATCAGGCTGAAGAAGAAAAGTGGCGTAGATTTACTGGCTTCGCCTTTTAACCTGAAGATAAAAGAAGATAAAGTGCTGCTCTCAGTTAAGTCGAACAAATTTGACGGGCTTATCTTGACTACCCTGTATAAAACAGCTTAACACCAGTATACCGGTTTTCTCATTTAAAATCTTCTTCACTATCATTAACTATGGAAATATTAGGAATTGACGTTGGCGGATCAGGAATTAAAGGCGCTATTGTGGATACAGAGAAGGGTGAATTAGTCACAGATCGTTATCGTATTCCCACACCTCAACCGCCAAAACCGGGACCTATGATCGAAACAATTGAGGCGATTATCACTCATTTTGAATGGCAAGGCCCCGTGGGCTGTGGCTTCCCGGCCGCAGTAAAAAATGAGATCGTAAAAACAGCTTCAAACATCGATTATTCATGGATTGGCGTAAATGCCTCAGCGCGGATAGAAAAGAAAACGGGTTGCCCTACTCATCTTGTAAATGATGTGGATGCCGCAGGTTTTGCCGAAGTAGAATTCGGAGCAGGAAAAGATTGTTTCGGAACTATTTATATGGCAGCGTTCGGTACCGGAATCGGGACAGCTATTTTCCACAATCATCAGTTGGTACCGAATACAGAGCTGGGGCACATCCCAATGCAGGGTATAGCGGCTGAAAATTATGCTGCAAATTCCATCCGGGAAAATGAAGGGCTGAGCTGGGAAGAATGGGGAGGCAGGGTGAATGAATATCTGCAACTTATCGAAGCACTCTTTTGGCCAGATCTTATCATTGTAGGAGGTGGCGTAAGCAAAGATTTTGAGGAGTACAGACCTTTTCTCGATCTGCAAACGGAGGTAGTTCCCGCCGAAAGCCGCAACCATGCAGGGATTATCGGGGCGGCACTTTCCGTTCATTCAATCCAAAAAAGTTAAGTTCCTGATCTTTTTTCAGCATTGCCATTTGTCTGTGTCCGTTTCTTAGACATTCATTGCCATCATTATCAATACTTTTCGTAGTTTATGAACGATGATTTTGTGCCTGAATGTGGCATATCATGATGAATTTTGAGTACAAATCAGCATAAACCATACGAATGAGTAAAATTTTAGTAACCGGTGCCTGCGGACAACTTGGCAGTGAATTGACAGCCGAACTCCGAAACATCCACGGCAACGGCAATGTGGTGGCAACCGATATTACTGACCCGAATCCACAAATCGGAGAGGGCCCCTATGAACACCTGGACGTGATGAACCGCGACCAGATTGAAGAAGTGATTGAGCAGCACGAGATCAGCGTAGTGTATCATTTGGCCGCTCTGCTGTCGGCCAATGCAGAAAAAAAGATCGGCCTGGCCTGGAAACTGAACATGGACGGACTTCTGAATGTGCTTAGCATCGCACGGGACAAATCACTCGAAAAGATTTTCTGGCCCAGTTCCATTGCCGTCTTTGGGCCGGATGCACAGAAAAATTATACCCCTCAAAATAGCCCTTGCAACCCAACCACAGTATACGGTATCAGCAAACTGGCAGGGGAACAG
>SLGL01000464.1 GCA_007123785.1 Balneolaceae bacterium | reverse complement strand
GGAAAAACAGTTTGAGGAGGGAATGTTTCTGTTTGAAAACATTTTGCTTCGGCCGGACCCGGATGATAACGATGTCGATAAAAAATTTATGAAAATCTGCATGAATTCAGAATGTACGCAGTGTCCGCCGAACGACCCCTACTCTTTCCGGCTGACTATTGTTTTGCCCGGCTGGCTCAAACGATTTTCGAACATGTATTACCGCGAATTTGCCGAGAATGTGATCCGCAGTGAAGTTCCGGCTCATATCCTCACACGAATCTGCTGGATCGGGTACGGTTCGGTTAAGGAAACCGAACCTCCTCAAATGGCTCAGCTCGAAGAGCATTACAAAGACTGGCTCACCCACAAAATGAGCCGCCCCTATGAACCGAACAAAGATGTATACATGAAGCCGCTGGCCGATGCCCTTCACGATCTGCAAACCATCTATCCGCAGGGACGGCTTCACGACTGCCAGGACGATGAAGAGCAGCACACATCGATCATACTGGGACGATCAACCATTGGAGAAATCAAAGAGGAAAAGAACAACGATGAATAACTATCTGCAATCCCAACCGCCCGTATACAACCGCTTTATTAATAACCAGGTTTTGACCGAGTCACAGCTCAACTCCGTTCTGAACCACCTGAACTACCAGGACAAGTCCACGCGTGTGCATCTGACGGGTGTAGGCATCGTCTGCGGGCTTGAGATTTCGCGTTCTGGTAACAATATTTCCCTGACGAAAGGTGTGGGCATCACCACCGACGGAGACCTGATACACCTTGACGGGGCAGATTACAAAAATTTCAGGCAGTTTGATGATTCCAATGTGCGATATGAACGCTTTATCCGAAATGAAAAAACGATTCCCCTTTGGGAGCTGACGAAAGATCCCGATGCAACGGATACAAAACCACTGAGTGACTTCGAAGATGCTGCGGAGTTTGAATTCAACTCTGCCGTTGCCCTGGTCTACCTGGAATATTATCATCGCGAACCGGAAGATTGTTCGCCCGTGGATTGCAATTCTCAGGGTAAAGAAGTGGTGAACCGCCCGCGAGTACTTCTGATTTCTGCCGATGATGCTGAACACCTTCTTGAGAAAGACACACTCCACACTCAGTTATTAGATAAAAAACTGGAACCCGTCAATGAAAAACTGAAGCCGGTTCGTGTGCAACGTGTGGTTCATTCCGGCAAACAGGAAAACCTGGATGAATTTACTGCAGCTTACAGGGAGGTTGCAGATTTCAAGAAAATCATCAAGCAGATTGAATTGATGGACAATTTACCTCTGTTCAAAGATGACATGCCCGACGTGAACGTTTCAGGTATAATAAACAATTTGGGAGCAGACACTTACAGCTCTCAGTACCTCTACGATTTTTACCGCGATCTTGCCGCACAGCTGAATGAGATTACAGAATTTCTGCGGCAGAATTTTTCGCTCTGCTGCCCGGATACCAAGGCGTTTCCCAAACATCTTCTTCTCGGTTCGCTCAGAAAGACAAAACAAAGTTTCAGGCATGGTTTTTATCCTTCACCTGCCCTGAATCATCCTGTGAACCTTGATCGTATAAGAAACGCATACAAGAGATTACTGCTGATGATCCGTGATTATAATCCGGAACTTCTAAATGAGGTGAGAGTCACTCCGTCACTTTCGGACGATTTTCCATTGAGCGAGCGAGCAATCCCTGCCTATTACAATTTAGAAAGTTCCGAAAATTCCAAAGAGTTCGTAGCGGGGTGGCGTAAGGATGGAATCAGGCCGGTTCCCAACTTTTTTGAATTTGGTTATGAAGACTCTGAAAACCCGATCGATATTCACCTGAAAGGCCACGATTTTTTCCGTGTGGAAGGACACAATGGCCAAAGTGTTGCGAGCGTAGTGGATCAGATTAAAAAAATCAAAACAGAAAAAGGTCTCGCATTTAAAGTGCTGCCGGTCTCTGTCGGGAATAGCGTGATTGAAGAGACCATCGATACTGAAGAGTACCGCACCTATTTTGAAGATCTGCAGGCGATCCTGGATGCATGGAACCGGGAACAGGAGTGCCTAATCCAAAAAGTGACTCGCTTTATGTCCGGTTTTAGTCTGGAAGAACCGAGCCGGCACATCCAGTTTATGGACATAAAAAAAGCCGTAGATATTCACTTCCGCACAGATTTTCAGGAGCGGATACCGGGCTCGGAAACAGCTTTCAGGTTCGAAACAGCAAAAACAACCCGACAGATTCCTGCCGTGCAGACAAGAAGAAATGTGGTGCTGGATCAGTTTATAATTGATGAAGGCTTTTCCGGAGAACTTTTTCACAAAAACATTCAGCTCCGGGATTCTGCGAATGATATCCGATCCCGGATGATGGATCAGGTTTCGGAAATTTCAAAAAATATGGACAAGGATCTTGCCTGGACCGTACTGGAGTTTCCCGTAGATCTGATCAGCACACTGAAAGAAGTCGAAGATCTCAAAATCAGCGACACCCGCGAGGCATTCCCCGATCAGTTCGAGCGATTCAGACAATCCATCGAAATCTTCTGCGCCAGGCTGAAGAGAGGACAGCTCAGGTTCCGGCAGATGATGCTCAGCGAAGAGACAAAACTTGCTTCTTTCGAATGGACAGAGACCTACTCTCACCTGCTTCACAGCCTCTCTTCCATCTGCTGTCTGCCGGAAAAAATAAAGGTGTTACAGGATAAAATTGAGAGAAGAAAAGCTGAACTTTTCAAAAGATTTATGCTCCCGGAATTTATCCGTGAACACCCCGGCGCGGAACATCTTGCCGGGGTGCCTAAAGGAGGGACATTTATTGTGCTTTATACCCCGGGAAGTAATCTGTTTAAAATAGCACGAGGCACCGTAATCGGTGACCTCTGCCTGCCCTACGTCTGCTGCTCCGGTGCGCCCCCGGTAACTTTCGTAATCCCTGATGAAGAAGTGATCCTGAGACTCCCGGCGGATCACATCTGCATGAAACCGGGGGAACGGGCCGGCGAAATAAAACTGGACGTCACTCCTGCCACAGGCGAGGTGAAAGCGCAGATTGACGGTGAAGATCAGGAAATGGCCATTCTGGAAAAGGAAGGAAGTATCTTTTTCGATCCGAATGAAGTGGATGAAGCCGATTACGGAAAGCCAATCCGGTTTGCTGTGAACAGCATCCGTGTGGAACCGGTATTGCGGCTTTATGAAAAACCGGAACCGGAGTTTTTGCGGGATGAAGATGTTCAGTTTGAAAAAAATAACACCATCGCCGCCGTTACTTTTATCAATCAAACCTCAAACCGGGAACAGTTTATTTTTGAGTGGGACTTTGGAGATGGCCAAAAAGAGTCGACAACAGCCGAAAAAGTCACACATCTGTTCCAGACAGAACCGGGCAGTGAATTCAGCAGTACGGTCCGGCTGAAAGCTGAAAACGGACCGTGCTCAGGTGAAAACATCATAGATATCGAATTCGAGGTTCCTGAACGTGAGATTAATGATCCCGCTCCGGAACCGGATCCTGTTCCGGAGCCTGAACCCGAAACAAATTGCCGGGACTTTGCTGTTGAAAACATTCGTATCTCAAGAGATATACTTCTCAGAATGTTCAGGGAAAATCAGGCAGAACTTCAGAATTTCCATGGATTAATGGACGAACACATCAATCCGTTTTATCAAAGAATTTTTGATGATCCGGAACCTTTTCTCAAAGGCGAACTGGATGAGGAGATTAATCAGTTTATTTCGGGTTTTCAGTTTCAGATTACAAGGCCAGTTGCCAATCAGACAGGCAGTCAGCAGGTGTTATCCATAAACCTTTACTACGAAATGTTATTGGTTTATATGTACATACGTTCCTGCCGTGAGCGAAAAATTGAACATGTTCCGTTACAGAATCAAAGAATTCAGAACTGGCTGGAAATGACAGAACATTTCCGAAGAGAATTTACAGAACCATTTATAAAAGCAATTACCACCGGAGAGCTGATTCCAAGGCTTGAGGAGGTGAATAAACGATTCAATGAATTTTACAGTGCTGAGCTGAAGGAAATGATGCAGGTCATACAAAGAATAATGACCCGGACCGTGGGATAAATTGTGAAAAACAGCAAGCCACATATCATCCAAAAGCTTCTGATTGAGCTGAACCTGCCGGAAAGCGAGCTGCCGCAGCAAAACGAACTCTCCGCGAAAGTAAAGTACGGGGTATTGTCGGGAATAGACCGGTTTGAAAGGCGGACAAAGAAGCATGCGGATGATGATATTCTCCGGCTTGAACAGTTTTCTGTGGTGGTGAATCTGCAAACCGGTAATTTGGACACACTGGAAAGCCGAATCGAAGAAGCCCTACTCAAAAAAATAGCAGAATCAATAAAAAGGAAACGGAAAGAAATAAACAGGGCTGAGATTTTTGAAGAAAGCCCGGCTCAAAAACCGGGTCAGGGTCATGAACTGCTGATGACATACCTGGAAATCGGAGCTTTTCCCTGGTGGGCATCTTCTGAGGATTCTCTTAAGCAGCTCGAAAAACAGCTCACGGACATGCTACGTTCTCAAAAGAAGAAGAAGAAGCTAATGCCGCCACTCAGGAGTAACCCATCTGCTCTCCGGCGTCTGGCCATCCAGTTTTCTGAAGAAACCATATTCATACTGTTACAGCGGATCCTTTCCGGGAGTGATCATTCGGGAATAATCTCTTTTTTTGATGCCTTTCAACGGTTCGTCCGGGAAACCAAACCACCGGTTTCATCGGGAAAAATACATCGTACTGAAAGATTGCTGTATTACGAAACCCTCAGGTATACTGCCGGAACGATCAGAAACAAAAAAGAGCTGCTGGAACGATGGATGACATTAATTTTTGATGCAATTCCCGCAATCGGTTCAACCGGCCTGCCGGCTCATCCCTGGACTGCCTGGCTGGATTCATCGGCCGAACGGTACCAGAAAGAGTGGATTTCCGTTGCAAAAAGTATGATGCCCGAACAATTCAGTCCGTACATTAACACCGGAAATTCGATTTCTCAGGCAAATGAACTGCCTAATCAGCCTGACATTGCAGTTTTCAAGAAGAAGAGATCAGAATCAGCGGAAGAGTACGAGGTTCCGCAGGCCGGACTTGTGCTGCTTAACCCTTTCATCCCCCGGTTGCTTGACAATCTCGGTTTACTGGAGGAAGAAATTTTTCCGAATGAAGAAAAAAAAGAGCGCGCTGTATGCCTTTTACACTATCTTGCCACAGGTGAAGAGCAGTTTGATGAACCAGCCCTGGCCCTGCCGATGTACTTGTGCAACTGGCCGGTGGGTATGCCGGTTCACCGTTTTTTACCGGTGAGTGAATATGAAAAAGAGGAGTGTAAAAAAGTGCTCAACAGTGCCGTAAATCACTGGAAGGCACTGAAAAATACCACTCCCGATGGACTTCGTGAGAACTTTCTCCGGCGTAACGGCCGCCTGAAAAAAAGCAGTTTTGGCTGGACGCTTTACGTAGAAGAAAAAACGCAGGATATTCTGCTGGATCAGCTTCCGTGGGGAATTTCTGCGGTAGTGTTTGCATGGATGAATCAACATTTGACCGTTCAGTGGAGGAATCAGTCATGACGGATTACGAAAAACTGGTTGCGCAGGTGCGCGCGTTTACCATCGCCAGGATGGATCACTATTTTAAAAAAGAACGGGAAGCTCCTGTTGCCCGATCGTTCCGGATAGAGTCGGATCGTAACAATCCGATAGGAAAAATTGTTCGCCGGGAAAAACTGAACGGAGAAGAGCAGCTCCTGCTTTGCATCGTGTTGATGCCCCATCTCGATCCCGATTTTTTCTCAGGCATCATCCAGCGGTTTCTGCCGAACGGCGGAAATCTCCCCATTTTTGGGTGTGTAAAAGGAAAACATCATCGCGGATTTATACCTACCGGTGAAACGGCAATGTTTATACTTGCCGGAACCGACCTGAAGAAACGACTTGAAGTGGCCGCCCTTTTGAAAAGCTCCCGACTTATAAATAAGGGTATTCTTTCTGTTGAACCGGTTGAAGAAGGTGAACCTGAAATGAGCGGAAAACTGGTTCTCTCAAAAGAGTACGCTGAACTTTTTTTAACCGGAAAAGTGACACTGCCCTCATTCAGCCCTGATTTTCCGGCACAAAAAATTGATACGGAACAAGAGTGGGACGACCTGGTGCTGACCGATGAGGTCATTGCCCAGATCGAAGAACTGAAAAGGTGGATTGAACATAACGACCGGCTGATGAATGAGTGGGGAATGCGCAAAAAACTGAAGCCGGGTTACCGGGTATTATTCCACGGGCCGCCCGGAACCGGAAAAACGCTCACCGCCTCCCTGCTCGGAAAATACACCGGCAGGCCTGTGTTCCGGGTTGACCTCTCCACCATTGTTTCAAAATATATTGGTGAAACCGAAAAAAACCTGAGCAAACTGTTCGACAAAGCTGAAAACAAAGACTGGATTCTCTTTTTTGATGAAGCCGATGCACTTTTCGGTAAACGAACCGAAGTGAGCGATTCGCACGACCGGTATGCCAACCAGGAGGTGAGCTATCTGCTTCAGCGGGTTGAAATGTTTTCGGGCCTGGTGATTCTCTCCACCAATTACAAATCTAACCTGGATGATGCGTTTGTGAGGCGATTCAACAGTATCATCAAATTTCCTTTTCCCGATCCCGCCATGCGCGAGCAGCTCTGGAAAAAATCATTTTCTGATCAGGTAACCATTGGCCGCGATGTGGACTTTAAACAGATTGCATCTGCCTATAAACTTGCCGGAGGAAGCATCATCAACGCGGTTCACCAGGCATCACTGAAAACGATCAGCGAGAATTCAAAAAGTGTTTCCGGTGAAAGTATTTTACATGGAATTCGACGGGAAGTGGAGAAAGAGGGGAAGGTTTTTAAGCCGGTTATTTTAAAAGGAGAGTAAGTTTTGAGTGTTGAGTTTATGCCTGAGTGTGGTTGACGTTATTAGTTAACGGTAATTAGCAAGCGGCTTGTTTTTTGAGCCGGCAGCGCAAGGTGAAAACCTGGTGTGGATTTCTGATCATAATCTCTGAAAAGGAGATCGTATGAAAAATTACTATGTAAGCTGGTGGAATCTGGAGAATCTATTTGATGTGGAAGATTCGGTGCAGCGGCCTGATTATTTACAAAGCCGCCTGAGGAGTGAACTGAAGGGCTGGAATGAAGAGGTGCTGGATAAAAAACTGAACCAGCTCGCATTCATCATTAAAAAAATGAACGGCAACACGGGACCCGACCTGCTGGGCGTGTGTGAAGTGGAAAATAAAATCGTTCTTGAAAAGCTGGTCGGAAAGCTCTTTTCGCTCAACCGCACATATGGAATTGCTCATCATGATATGAGCGATAACCGCGGCATTGATATTGCTTTTTTATATGATGAGGAATTGTTTGAATTTGAAGGCCAATTCAGCTATGAGGTACTGAAACGGAGTGCAACACGTGATCTTTTTCAGGTAAATCTTCGCACAACAAACTCAAATCCGCTGATTTTAATCGGCAATCACTGGCCAGCCCGAAGCGGCGGAGTGTATCAAAGCGAACCGTACCGCATTATGGCCGGAGAAACCCTGAGCTACTGGCTGGAACGGATTTTTGATATTCGCGGAAATAACATCCCGGTGATTGTGATGGGCGATTTTAATGATGAGTGTTTCAACCGATCGCTGGTTGATTATGCACAGTCCACCAGCTCACTGGTCCGTACACGCAATGCACGTATTCCGCGCCTCTATAATTTGATGTGGCCCGTTAACGGAGAGGCAACGGGCACTTTCTTTTTTAACAATTTCCCTTATGTGATCGACCAGTTTATGGTCACGCGCGGGATACTGCTGAACAACGCAAAGATCCGGCTGGCTGAATTTGCTAACGGTACGCCCACCAAAGTGGAAAAGTTCTCTGAAATGGTAAGCAGCGGCCAGTATCCCAACCCGATCCGTTTTGGGCGTCCGTCTTCTTCTACTTATAATCCCGACATGGGCTACAGCGATCACTATCCGGTATCGGTAATGATTTCTGAATCGTAACCTGCATTTATCAACCCAAATATCTGAATACTTATGAAACAAAGAATTAAACTTGTTCAGCAAATCCTTAAAGAGAAAGGCCTATACGACGGGGCCATAGACGGCATTGCCGGGCCGATTACCCTGCGCGGCCTCTCTCAGATTGAAGGGATCGACAGCGATCTTCCCAAAACCCGACAGATTACCACGTTTATCCAGATTGAGGCCGGTAACCGGAATATTGACGCCGGGCCAGTAGATGGATTGTGGGGCCCGCGCACCAATGCGGCATTTATCGAGCTGAAATACATGGTTGAGCATGGCGAACCGCAGCCACCCTGGCGTCCCGACGAGATTGAAGTACCCAATCCCAACAGGTGGCCGGTTCAACGTACACGTGAATTTGAAGAGTTTTTCGGTAACAGAAGCTCACAACAAGTAATGGTAGATTTTCCATTTGAAATGAAACTGGCATGGGACCTTCGCACCAAGGTCCGCCGCACAAGGTGCCATACGAAAGTGGCAGAAAGCCTTCAGCGAATTCTTCATAAGGTGAAAGATATCTATGGTGAAGATAACATCAACGGATTGCACCTTGATCATTTTGGCGGCTGTTTCAATGAACGGGCCATCCGCAACGGCTCACAATGGTCGATGCACTCCTGGGGCATAGCCCTCGATTTTGATCCCTCCCGCAATCAATTGAACTGGGGGCGTGACCGGGCTGCACTCGCCCACCCCGATTACAACGACTGGTGGAAATGCTGGGAAGAAGAGGGATGGATCAGCCTCGGCCGAAAACGAAACTTCGACTGGATGCATATTCAGGCTGCGCGACTGCCGGAGTAGGTATTTTCTCTTTTTTTAGACCACCAATCAAATCAGTGAATCATGAAAACCTCACCCCTGACTTCGAAAACCGAATCGAACGCATCGTTTCACCCTTCTTATTTGAACAAGGAGAACAAACCTGCATTCTTTTCACAGAAAGAAGCAGAAGAGAAATTTTTTGGCCGAGCCGCACTACAGCCCAAACTGGAGATCGGCTCGCCGGATGATGCTTCCAGTTTAAAAAAAATGAGTAATGAAAAGGCGGTTCATCACCCAGGGGCACAGTCGTTTCACCGAACCGGCATATCTGATAGCAAAGTAAAAATACAACAACAAGATTCGGAAGAATTTGTTGGCAGCCCCCCTTCTCCGGACGAAGACCCGCTATCACATTGGTATCATCAGAAAGAGGATCATACGGGAAATGAAATATTTCATTACGACGATCACCATCAACTATATTATCCGCTGGATGATCCTGAAAATGAGAGTGTTCAACAACATATTGATGAACAAATAGAAAATTTCATCACGCAAACTTATGAAGAGGAAAATTTTCAGCCATCAACCGGAAGGGGCCTTTTCGATGCATATTACAACCCTCGTGCAGGTCATCTTACGATCAGATCAAAATTACATCTTGACTTCAAAGAAGGTGATCCGCAAAATGAAAGGTGGCAAAATTTGGTGGAAATTCTATATCCAGAAAAAGATTTTTCTGATGAAGAATTTCAATGGAATGAAGATGAAAAAGAAGCTTACAGAGAAAATTTGAACCTTGTCATTCAAAGTATTTGGTCTGGACAGTACACTTTTCAAATAAATCACGAAAATTGGGAACGAGTGCCTCAAGTAAGAGTCAGAATTGATATTCAATATGTCAATGAGGGGGAAGAGCATTACAAAATCGATGTTATCAAATGGCCAAAACCTTTAAGAGCAGCATTCATTAGAATTCCACAAAATAGTAGTAGCAGCGGGGAGTTCCCGGAATCCGGGGAGGGTGGTATGGGATACCCTGACATTCGTAATAATCGAATCCCAAGTCGTAATGTTACTGAACCTTACAAACAGGTTTTTTTTGAAAAAAATAAAGCAGAACTAAATAATGGGGAAAGGCAAAAACTTTATGATTTTGGTGTGAGATTGAGCGAAAATTCAGTCTCACGGTTTCTTTTCGAATTGGTAGGCCGGGCGGGCAAAGATGAATCGGACCCAGATTTGCTTTCAGAAAAACGGGCAAATGAGGCAAGATCTATTCTTCTATCTTCAGGAATCAGAAGATTACCCGTTACACGTGGTGCCGGGAATGAAAACAGCGATTACGATACTGATTGGCAGCGGGTCGATATAAATATCAAAAATTTTCAACTCAATCAACGTATGGCAGCTCATGAATTTGGACACATTTTTGGATTAGCTGATGAATATCCAAGTGATTCAAGAGATCGAGGTGACGTTATTGCCCATTCAGATCTTGCAGAAGAACTGAATCTTACGCATGAACAAATCGTTGCACACTATGGAGATAGTATCATGTCTGTTGGAGGTGCGGTAATGCCATGGCATTACGCCACATTTTTAGAAGTTCTCACCGAAATGACTGGAGTTGATGATTGGGGAATAAACCGAAATCTTGGTGACTATCCGGAAGATCCTATTCTTGAGATTAATCAAAAGCTTGCATAGGCTTTTAAACCACAGTCATTGGTTTTGCAAAACCGTCTTTTTGACCAATCTCTTCGTTAATGGGATGTTTCAAAAGATCAAAGAAACCTTTTATGGAAAAGTTAAAAAAATGGTATAAGTCCGCAGTTTGTACGTCTCGTATCATCCACGTATAAACCCGATACGAGGTATAGCGATCACTATCCCGTTTCGATGACAATCAGAGAAAAGTAACTCCTGTAATCAACCACTAAACCATAGAGAAAAACGATGAAACGAAGAATAAAACTTGCACAACGACTGGTGGAAATGCTGGAAAGAAGAGGGATGGATCAGCCTCGGCCGAAAACGAAACTTCGACTGGATGCATATTCAAGCGGTGCGGCTGCCGGAGTAGATATATTCCTTTTTTAAGATCACCAATCAAATCTGAGAATCATGAAAACCTCAGCCCTGACTTCGAAAACCGAATCGAATCTATCGTTTCACCCTTCTTATTTGAACATGGTAAACAAACCTGTTTTCTTTTCACAGAAAGAAGCAGGAGAGAAATTTTTTGGCCGAGCCGCACTACAGCCCAAACTGGAAATCGGCTCTCCGAATGATCCGTACGAACGAGAAGCCGACCGCGTGGCTGACCAGGTAATGAAAATGCCTGATCCCGGTATTCAGAAGTTCGGCGATGAGGAAGAAGAATTGCAAATGCAGCGTGACCCTGCTATTCAGATGAAATGTGATTCATGCAAGCATAAAGATGAGTTGCAGCGCAAGCCGATGGTTCAACTAAAAGCAGATAACAGCCAGGCCGCTACTCCGGAAATTTCCCGAAATATCCATTCACTAAAAGGTTCCGGTCACATTCTCCCGAAGAATACGAAACAGGAAATGGAGGCAAAAATGGGCGCAGATTTCAGCGGGGTGCGAGTTCACACTGGATCAACCGCCATTCAGCTTAACCGTGAGCTGGGAGCACGGGCCTTTACAGCAGGCAGCGATATTTTCTTTAACCGGGGCCAGTACAACCCCAATTCCGGCGAAGGAAAACGGCTGATGGCTCATGAGCTGGTGCATACGGTGCAGCAGGCAAATTATTTGTCTGGATCAAATCCTAAAATCCAGCGCTATATGGGAAATTTCAGCACCGATAATACT
>SLGL01000390.1 GCA_007123785.1 Balneolaceae bacterium | reverse complement strand
TTTTTAAGATAAATTCTCCTTGAATTTTCTGAGCAAGTCATCTGAAATTAAAATGGGTCCTATGCACTTTTTAAAAGATCATATTTAACCTGAAGTGAGCTCTTCTCTTATCCTTCGTCCCACAATGCCCACTTCTTCAGGCTGCATCATAAAAACACTCAAATCCAGCGAATTCCCGCCCCCGGCAGCCTCAATAGAGGGATGGCCAAACCTCAGCTTTTCTCTCACTTCTTCAGGTGTAACCTCCAATTCCTCTTCATCCCAGGTGATTCTCAGGTGCGGCACATGGTTGGCTACTGCAGGTACGTACTGTTCGGTTTCCACCGTTGGAATATTCTCCACGGCAGAAGCGATCCGATCAACCCGGTTTTCCCATTCCTGCCAGTCTTTTTCGTGGTCGCGGCCGAGGTAATTTTCCAGCGCAACCATCATAGCCAGCATCTCCTCTTTATTAACTTTGAAACCACGCCCAATGGAATCGGCATTTGGATTATTATTCATTTTGGCGGCTTCAATAAGATCTTTTCGCCCAAATAGCAGTCCGGCACTCTGGGGGCCTCTCATTGCCTTTCCGCCTGAAAATGTAACCAGATCAAAACCCATCTCTGTATACTTGAAAAGGTTATCGACAGGGGGGACATCAGCCGCGGCATCGTTAAAAGTAGGTACATTATGGCGCTTTCCGATAGCTACAAATTCTACCTTGCTGACACTGTGTTCGGAGGCTGCATTATAAAAGAGCATCATCACGGTGCGTTCATTAATGGCCTGCTCCATCTCTTCGGGCCCGTCCACTTCAACCAGTTTTATACCACAATTTCTGACAGCGTGGTCATAGGCAAAACGATGAGTTTTCTGGATAATGACCTCTCTCTCCGGTCCGGGCAGATTTGGCAGAAGGCGTATTTTCTCTCGGTCATCGCCGGTTATGCAGGCTGCGGTACCGAGTGTCATGCCCGCTGCGGCACCCGATGAAACCATCGCCGCTTCACAATTCAGCATTTCAGCAATCCGCTCGCCCACTCTGTCCTGCAAGTCGTTCAGGCTTACAAACTGCTGCGATGCATAATTGACAGCTTCCATTACCTCGGGAAGCATCAGAGACCCGGAGAGGGCCGTAATAGTGCCGCGCGCATTAATGAAAGGCCTCAGTCCCAGTTCGGTAAAAAAATCACGGGAATACTTCGGCCTCTCCAGCTTTGCGCCGGACGGTTTTGTAATGAGTGCGGACGCGGCCATTCCGCCAATAAAAGGCAGACCTGCAAGTATTTTTAAGGTTTTGCGTCGGTTGATCATCAGGTTTCGGGTTTGGTTGTGATTAATAAGTATTTTCGGATTCGAACCAGACCTCCGAAAGACTGACCGGTTTCATGATCAAATCCCTCAATCCGAGATTTCAACCACCATATCAATCTCCACAGCTATATCTCCGGGAAGTGAACTCATCCCGATCGATGCACGAGCGTGGCGCCCTTTATCGCCAAAAATTTCCACCATCAGATCGCTGAATCCGTTAACAACCTGTGAATGCTGGGTGAAAGAGGGGTCGGCATTTACCATGCCGTTCACTTTCACAATGCGTTCAACACGGTTCAGGTCACCGATTTTTTGTTGAAGTGATGCGAGAAGGGCTATTCCGGTAAGCCGTGCTGCTTCCTGGCCTTCTTCAAGGGTTAGTTCATCTGTACCCAGTTTCCCGGTTACCTGGCCGCCTTCTGGCCTGTCCGGACCATGGCCGGATAAGAATACAAGATTTCCAGTCTGAACAGCATACACGAAATTGGCAACCGGCGGACCGGGTTCTGTAAGTTCAATTCCAAGTTCAGAAAGACGTTCTGCAATATCATGGTCATTTCCCGTGGTTTGCTGAGCCTGTTCATCTGCACAGGAAATGAGAAGTCCGGCTGCAAGTAATATCGTGATCAATGATTTCATTAGTATATTTTTTTGGTTAAATAGTATTTTTTGAAAGGAAAAAAAGCTGAATTTATAATGCGGATTAATCGGCAACTTCCACAATCATGTCGATCTCCACAGGAATGTTCCCTGGAAGAGAACTCATACCAACGGATGCGCGTGCATGACGCCCCCGGTCCTCAAAAATTTCCACCATCAGGTCGCTGAATCCGTTAATGACCTGTGAATGTTCGGTGTACGACGGATCGGCATTGACCATTCCTGTAACTTTCACGATCCGGCTGACTTTATTCAAATCACCGATTTCTGCTTTGAGTGATGTCAACAGAGAGATTCCGGTAAAACGCGCTGCTTCCTGGCCTTCTTCGAGGGTGAGTTCACCGGTTCCCATAGTCCCTGTTACCTGGCCGCCCTCCGGCCTGTCAGGGCCGTGGCCGGCAAGAAACACCAGATTCCCTGTTCGGATAGCACGCACATAATTGGCGGTTGGCGGAGTTGGAGTTTGCAGTTCAATACCAAGCTCTGCGATTCTCTCCTCCACATCATAATCGTAAAGCGGGTCCTGATCTGCACCTGAAGATCTTTCCATTCCGGTAAACAAAGCAACGGTCAATAACAGGGTTGGAATCAAAAACCAGAGAGTAGCGGTTTTTTTTGTTTTGCTGGATTGGGTTTTGGCCATGGTTTCAGGTTTTATTTTGGATTAACATTATTGGCGCCAGATTCTTCCATCCTGGCGGATGTGCCAGGTTCGTTCGCCGTCAAAGCTTTCAGCAATGGCTTCATACATATTGCTGGTGACCTCAATCGTGGGATTAAAAACGTACCCTTCAATTTCAAGCAGCGCCATATTCAGCTTGCGGAAATCATCTGCAAATACTCCATGTTCGCTTCTGTAGTTTCTTTGCGCATAGTAGACCTGCCTAAGTGCCCATTTAATCTCCTCGTCGCGATTCCATTCGAATTCATCTTCAGCTTCCCCTGCTATATTTTCCGAGAATTGAGCAAACCCCCACATTTCGGGATAGTGCATATTGACCAGTCCCTGGGGAGACCAAACCCAGTTATCCTCGGGATAGGCATTTCCCGTTTCCGGATTGATCCGTTTCTGGTATTCGTTGTCCACAACATCCAGCAGCCACTGGACCCTCGAAAAATTAACCCTCCACTGTTCGCCATGCCGGGGAGGCCTTCTGCCGGGAGCTGTTTCCTGCAAAGCACTCCAGGGCAGGGCAACTTCAACCGTCCACTTGTTATCTTCCACCCCGGGATTGTTGATTTCCCCATCGATATATACACCTGCCTGATAGTCAAGCAGGTTCCACTGGTTGATCACCTGTGTTCCATCGCGATAGGGACGCGTCAGGAAAAGGTCCCAGATAGTTTCAAAGGCATTAATTTCAAACTCGAAGTAGTTGTGGGTATCTCCGTTCGGATCGATAAAGATTTCAAAGTTATTATCGTGGAAAATAACGGAGTTTCTCTCAGTAAGAGTAGCCCACACATTGGGCTCTTCCAGTTCTGCTGCGAAATAAAAATAGTTATCATCCCAAAGCATTTTGGCTCTCGTACGATATCTTGGTGATGGTTTCAGGTGGCCTTCAATGTCCACAAAATAATCCGTCCACTCTGCTTTTGCCCAGGCATCTTCATCGATCCGCCCGTCGATCTCAATCGGTTCATCAGTGCGGTAAACGATGTAATGCTTCGGCTGAAACGGAATCATCGGAACGGCAAAACCCGGCCTTTGCACATCACTTACGAGATCAACACCGGCTGATTTTTCATCATCAACCAGAGGCTTTTTTTCATTTTCGGAAACAACGGAAAAAGCAACCAGTAGCACCAGGCTGCAAACTGTGAATAGTAAAAATAGATTTCTGAACTTCATGCTTTATTTAGATTCATTTCATCACACTTGCGTAGTAGTAACCTCAAATATTGGTGGTTCAAAGATTACTTTTCAACTTTTATTTCCCGAATCATAAAAAAATCAATCTTCATTTTTTTAATCATCTGTTTGACCGGCCTCATCAGTACCAACATCTTCTTCATCAACTGGGGCACGATCGCGCCACCAGTTTGCCAGGAATGATCCCGAAATATTCATCCAGGGGCCGAAAATTGCCGGGGCAAGTCCCATCGTGGCGGCTCTGCCCATTTCTACCGCGATGCCGGAGGCCAATCCTCCGTTTTGCATCCCCACCTCAAAAGCGATGGTTCGGCAATCTCTTTCGTTCATACCGAACAGACGGCATCCCCAATATCCCAGGATATAACCGGCTGCATTGTGAATGATGGCTGCAAGTATCAGCAGAAATCCGATAACCAGTAAATTATCCCTGCCTGCTGCGGTTATGACTCCGATAATGATCACGATACCAGCCATTGAGATTGCCGGCATGGCATCATGCAGCCACTGGGCCCGGCCGCGAAAAATGCGATTAAACAGAAGTCCGGCTGCAATCGGCAAAATAATCATATTGATAATGCTCATCATCATGCTCATAAATTCTATGGGCACAAACTGACCTGCAAATGTTTGCATGAGGAAAGGCGTCATGATCGGAGCCATAAGAGTGGCAACAGCCGTAAGTGTGATGGAGAGTGCAAGATTTCCTTTGGCCAGAAATGCCATCACATTTGAAGCCACACCGCTTGGCGACGAACCGATCAGAACAATCCCCGCAGCAATTTCTGCCGGGAAACCCATCGAAAGTGCCAGCGTAACGCCCACAATCGGCATGATGGAGAACTGACATACCAACCCGACAAATACCCCTTTTGGCATTTTTATGACGCCCACAAAATCCTGAACACTCATTGCCGTCCCCATCCCAAACATGATCAATTGCACAAGGGGAACAATTAAGCCTTCCGTGTTGTAACCTCTCACATCTGTAATTGTTTGAGGATAAAACATAGCCAGGGAAACAGCCGCAAAGACCCAAATGGTAAATGAAAAACCTTTCAGATGGGGAAGAATGCGGATTCCTATCGCAGCAAGCGTAAAAAATCCGATCACAAAAACACCCGTTTCCGGCCCGTAGCCAAGTGCCAGCATTACTATGATTACCGGTATGCAAAGACCCGCGAGGACAAGACAAGCTCTGTAAATTTTTTCTGTCATTGGCAGAGGTTTAATTCAGGCTATCAGACTGTGTATATTTAAATTAGTTAGTTTTTTGGTTGAGTCCCCTTACATTAGGGTTCTGCAAGAATTCTTGTAATTAGTTTTTTCGAGATAATTATAATCCCCTCTCGAGCGGGAAATGTGAAGACAAAAAGGCGGAGCCTGATTTGTCGAACGAGGGGTGTGTTCTGTAGCCGATCACCTTATAGGGTTAAGCAATCAAATTCCCATTATAATTTCAAAAAAAGATTTTACCACGTACGGTGCTGCAGAAATTCCTGCATTTCTTCCAGTGTTACCGGCAGGCGATCCAAACGGCCGTCCTCTACCCATTCCATGAAATCTTCTTCCATTGCATCGGTCCACCGCGCATCTACCTGGCCAGGTGTATAAACACCTTCCCGAACCCTCTGGTGTACAAACTCATCCCGCAGGGCGACAATTTCTGCTGTGGTTACGATCTCTTCCACAAGATGCGGCGGAATAAATACCACGCCCATGCTTTTTGCAAGAATAACATCACCCGGCATTACCGTTACCTTTCCGATACGTATCGGCACATTAATTCCCATCAGCATGGTCTCTTCCAGGAACGAAGGGTGCCAGCCGCGCACAAAGGCGTTGAAACCATCGATATTGGCAAGGGTTTCTGCATCTCTGAGCGATCCGTCAAAGATGACTCCGTTTTCTGAATTTGCAAAAATTGAGTTTCCGAGCTTGTCGCCAATCAGTGTCCCCTGGGCAATTTTCCCGAACGAATCAGCAAGATAGATATCTCCATTTTGCAGCATATCAATAGGCCAGGAGTTCATCGCTCCAATATGACCGGCATCCAGGCCCTCCCGCTCTTTTTTCTCCATGATGTCTGGGCGCTTGGGCATATACTGCGTAGTAAGTGCTCTTCCGACCATCGGGCGATCTTCGTGCAGAATTTTCCAACCACCTTCAAACTGATTTCGGTAACCCATTTCGTTCAGGTATTGCCAGACATCCTCCACTTTTACATTTTTGAGCCTTTCAAGCCATTCGTCATCAACTTTAGGGCGTCCGTCTGGCAGGCGCTCACCGTCCCATTCAGAGGTGTAGTAAAGCACTTCTTCCACCGATGCTGCAATATGATCATCAGGGATTGCTTGTGCGTGAAGTTGCACTGTGAAAAACAAAAAAATCAGAGATAAAAAAAGGATGGATTTTCCGTACATAACAGATGATTTGTTTCAGATTACTTATTCTTGAAATGGAGTTGCAGCGATGCCGTTCAGATCCCAGACAACACGCCCTTCCCGCAAGGTTAACTCCGCTTCAAGTTTACGGCTTCCGGTAATATTATATCCGCGAGCATCTGGAAAACCGAAATTTCCATGTTTCAATCTCAGTACCGCAATATCGGCTTCAGCGCCTTCGCTAAGGTGGCCCAGATCTTCACGCTGAATCACCTGTGCAGGTTTCCAGGTAGACGCCTCAATGGCTTTTTGAAGCGGCATCCCCAGATTCATAATTTTAGAAACAACATTGAGCATATCTTTCATACCGTCGTTCATACTGCCGGTGTGCAGGTCGGTGCTGATAGTGTTCGGCCAGAGCCCTTGTTCCGTAGCAGGCACAGCCACATCGTAAAAGAAACTACCTCCTCCGTGGCCAATATCAAAAATAATTCCGCGTTCCTGCGCCTCCATCATTCCGTCCCTCAGGTTACCATCATCATCCGTTACAGCCTGACGAACCGCCACACCACCGCCAAAAGCGTGAGTGTAAATATCACCCGGCCGCAAGACTTCAAGCAGCAGCTGATCGAGCGGAAGGGGTGGTTGCGCTCCGCCAAAATCGACCATCACCGGGATTCCGGAACGCTCAGCGGCTTCTACAGTTCGGTGATAAGGCTCCCAGTCGTGACCGCTGTAATGAGCAATTTTTACACCCACAACTTCCGAAAATCGGTTGGCTGCGATGGATGTCATGCGCGGATCCATATCGTTCAGATTCTGTTCGGGCATACCGCTCATGCCATCCCCAACTATATTGATAAACGCCAGCACACGGGTTCGGGAACGGTCAATCACCTGCTCTTTAAAATGCTGAAAGTTTCTCCAGCCTGCACCGCCCACATCAACCGTGGTAGTTACACCGGAGCGAAACGTAAAACCGTCAGGCGGCAAAGATCCAAAACTGTTACTCCACGAACGGTTCGGAACGGTACCGTGGTAATTGTGGCTGTGTATATCAATCAGTCCCGGAGTGATGTAGAGGCCGCTTGCATCCACCACTCGTTCTGCACTTTCTTCAGAAATATCCTGAGCAACCCTTGCAATGATTCCGTCTTTGATGGCAACATCACGGGGTGCGTCTATCTCATTTTTCGGATCGATTACATGGCCACCTTTCAGTAACAGGTCGTAGTTTTGTGCCAGGCTTTGAACCGGCATGACGATCAGAAGGATCAACGGGAGAATGAGCAAAAACCGGTGATGGAAATATTTTCGGGTCATGGTTCTGTTATTTTAAGATTGCCGTAATCAATCAGAGTGCTGCGATGCAGTCGATTTCAACCAGGGAGTTTCCGGGAATACCGTTGTAGCAGGCAACCGTAGAACGAACAGGCGGACTGTCCCCAAACCGGCCGCGATAAGCTGCATTCATCTCATCGTAATCGCGCATATCGTGGAGGTAAACATTTACTTTCAGCACTTTTTCCATCGAGGAGCCCACTCCTTCCAGTTCAGCTTGAATCTGATCAAGTACCGAGGTTGTATGTACGGTGATATCTCCTTCGCCATGCTCCCCTTTTCCAGCTACATACACCAGGCCGTCGTGAACAACCACACTCGAAAAAAGCGGCTGCCGGCCGGATTCCGATTGTTTTTGGCCCGGAATCTTTTTGATGGATGTATCTTTGTTGTTTAAATCGGAAGCATCGGCTTTTGATACACCCAGCAAGCCTGCCCCTGCTGATACCACGGCTGCAAACATCGATTTCAGGGCTGATTTTCTGGATGTTTTGGTTTCAGTAACTTTCATGTGGTATAATTTAAGTGGTTAAGAATGGATAAGTATTTAGTTTATCATCGCTGAAGTGCCGCAATGCAGTCGATTTCAACAAGAGAATTCCCCGGAATTCCCTTATAACAGGCCACCGTTGAGCGCGCAGGAGGATTATCACCGAACCTTCCCCTGTACGCTTCGTTCATGGCATCATAGTCGCGGATATTAGCAAGGAAAACGGTTGCCTGAAGCGCATTATTCATTGAACTCCCGGCATTTTCCAGTTCCCGTTCGATCTGATCGAGGGCAATGGTGGTAGCCCTTTTGATGTCGGGTTCATCGTGCGCACCCATTCCCTTCACAAATACAAGGTTTCCGTGAACCACATGCTGGGCAATCAGCGGCTGGGAGGATGACTCTTTTTCTGCCAGTTTCACTTTTTTACCGGAAGAAGATTCTGCCCGTGACACACCAAAAATCCCTGCAGTACCGCCCAGTACCGCTGCAAAAATCGACCGGATTGCTGTCCGCCGCGAGGAGTGATTTTTAACTGTTTTCATAAAAATCAGGTTGTTTAAAAATATGTGTGGTTAAAAAAAAATTCTGCTGTAAGCCTTCAATGGTTCACTATCCACTTATTCACCCCAGGCGGGCGCTGCCAGTCCGTTTAAATCCCAGACAACCCTTCCTTCCCGAAGTGTAAGTTCTATGTACAGTTTTTGAGTTCCCGGTTTTACCACACCCCTGGAATCCACAAATCCAAATTCGCCATCTTCGAGGCTGAATACAGCAATGTCAGCCACTGCTCCTTCGCTCAGATGGCCAAGATCTTCGCGCTGAATAACCTGGGCTGGCTTCCACGTAGAAGCTTTGACCACATCGGGCAAAGACATACCCAGATTCAGGAATTTCGACACCACATTAAGCATATCCTTCATCCCCGCATTCATGCTTCCGGTATGCAGGTCAGTGCTGATGGTATTGGGCCACAAACCCTGCTCTGTGGCAGGAACCGCAACATCATAAAAAAAGCTGCCGCCGCCATGGCCTACATCAAAAATAATACCGTGCTCCTGTGCTTCCAGCATTCGCGGCCTCAGTATCCCGTTTTCATCGGTTATAGACTGCCGCCCGCCGTGAGCTGTAACCCCACCACCATAAGCGTGTGTGTAAATGTCGCCGGCCCTGAGAATATCGAAGAATAGCTCTTCAAGGGGCAGCGGCGGATCCGCCCCGCCAAAATCAACCATTACCGGAATTCCGGCAGCCTCTGCGGCTTCAACAGCGCGACGGTACGGCTCCCACTCATGGCCGGTGTAATGTGCAATTTTCACACCCACAATCTCAGGAAACTGATTCGCAACCAGAGCGGTCATTTTGGGATCCATATCGTTTAAATTTTGCTCGTATGGAACCACACCCTTCATTCCCACTCCAACTATATTGATGAAAGCAAGTACCCTGGTTTGAGAGCGGTCAATCACCTGTTCTTTAAACAGCCTGAAATCGGTCCAGCCCGGGCCGCCCACATCCACGGCCGTGGTTACTCCTGCACGGAAGGTGAAACCGTCCGGGGCCAGGGCTGTAAAACTGTTACTGAGGTAAGCGTTTGGCTCGGTACCGAAAAAATGGTGTCCGTGAATATCAATCAGGCCGGGTGTGACGAAGTAACCTTCAATGTTCACAACTTTTTCAGCATCTTCGGCGTGAATATTCTCGGCTACCCTAGCAATTTCCCCATTTTTTACAGCGATATCAAAAGGGGAGTCAATTTCATTTTTTGGGTCAATTAAATGCCCTCCCTTTAAGAGTAGATCGTATTGCTGTGCGTGTGCAAGCAGCGGAATACAGAGAAGAAAGAAAAAAAATATTAATCCCTGACTGAGCAACAGATTAGTCGAATCCAACATATTCATAACGTCATAAACCTTGTTAAGGTTGTTATATATAAATGTACAGGCTATACGACATTTTACCCCTCATTGAAACCACGAACGAGTGTAACTACATCAAAAATGTATCTGCCCTTTTACATGATCATAAATACTACCGTTGATGCACCCTTTCTTAACTTGAAAAGTTCATTACTTCCATCATTGAATAACAGAATTAAATAAAGGTTTTGCAAATTTTAAAATTATCCGCCTTTATTAAACAGATTGTTTTCAGATAAAATGAACCTGTATAATTCAAAAAATAATGGATTAAAGGATAGCAGATGTGAAAATTTATCACATCAACTCCTGATTGCCTTTTCCAATATTTTTTCGATTTGATTGCCCACAATTTCGGGTTCACCGGGTTTCATCATGAACACATTCAGCTCCAGCGCTTCATCCCGGCTGAAAATTTCGATAGCTGGCTCTCCTTTGCTTAATGTTTCCTGCACTTCAGCAGAAGTGATCTCAATTTTCTGCGGGTCCCATGTGATGCGAAGGTGCGGCACATGATTGGCTACTTCAGGGACAAACATTTCAGTTTGGACCGATGGAATAGTTTGCATTTTTTCAGCAATTTTTTCCACCCACTGCTCCCACATTTTCCACTCCTTTTCATGATCATTTTCGAGATATCTTTCAAGAGCTACCATCATAGCGATCACCTCTTCTTTGTTTACCTTCATTCCCCTGCCAATAGAACCGTAGGGACTGTGGTTCAGTCTGGCTGCTTCAATCAGTTCTTTTTTACCAAACAGCAAACCCGCACTCTGGGGTCCGCGAATGGCCTTGCCGCCGGAAAATGTAACCAGGTCGAACCCCATTTCAATATATTTGAAAAGATTTTCCACAGG
Organism: Balneolaceae bacterium; assembly: GCA_007123785.1. Classification (GTDB taxonomy): domain Bacteria; phylum Bacteroidota; class Rhodothermia; order Balneolales; family Balneolaceae; genus Rhodohalobacter. The sequence goes on along the minus strand of SLGL01000390.1, from coordinate 895 downwards.
AGGAACATCAGCCGCAGCATCGTTGAATGAAGGGATATTTTTACTTCTGCATATCTCTACAAACTCTTCTCTGGAGATGCTTTGGTGGGGCGATGCATTAAAATAAAATCCAATCACCGTATTTTCATTGATCGATTTTTCCAGCTCTTCAGGCCCATCGGCTTCCACAATTTTCACACCGCACGCTGTAAATTGCTGCTCATATATACGGTGATTTTTGGGCATTACCACCTCTTTATTGGGGCCGGGAATATTCGGGATCTGCCTCACTTTCTCGCGGTCATTGCCAGTGATGGAAGCCGCAACGGCAAGCTGAATAGCAGAAGCTGCTCCTGCCGTTACGTGTGCATCTTCACAATTGAGCATCTCCGCGATCCGATTACCAACTTTTTCATTCAGTTCAATCAGCTTTACAAAATCACGCGATGCAAACTGAATGGCATCGAGTACTTCAGGGGGCATTAATGAACCGGAAAGCGTGGTGATGGTTCCCTGGCCATTGATAAACCGCCTGACCCCGAGCTCTTTGAAAAAATCTCTTTGTGAAATCATGTCTATACGATCATTTTTTTTTGTTTCATTCCCGGCTTTTCCGATCATCCAGCCGGTATACGGAAATGCGGCGAGAAGGCTTAAAAGTTTTCTGCGGCTTAACATAACGAGTTCAACGGTTTAGTTTAGTCTGATATCAGTAGCAAAAAGCTGTCAGCTTTCAATTGCTTACAGAATGTTTCGTTCTCTTGCAATGATAACAAGCAAACGCTTAAATGCTAACATAATGAAGTCGGTTTGATAATGGAAAATCAATCTGTCGAAGATGGTTACCGCAGAAACAGCGAAATTCCGCAATAGTGCCCAACCATTTTACTCTGTAAACGAACGGTTGTAAAGTAAA
>SLGL01000515.1 GCA_007123785.1 Balneolaceae bacterium | reverse complement strand
TGAGCTGCGTTGTCCCAAAAATGGTTTGCTCAACGTACTCAGGTACGTTTCCGCCACCATTTTCTCCCGACCGCCGTCGGGATTGCCCACAGCTAAATTTCTTGGTGAGAAATGCGGGTTAATGATAAAAAAACAGACAAAGCTTTGGGACCACCTGTTTGACATATAAAAAAATCCAGCAATACTCTGTAACAATTTTTTGAGCAATAAATCAATTATCCGGTTTCAGGGAGAAATTAAGCTGATCACCTAAACGAATTATACCACAATCCTTAGAAAGCAGTGTGGCGTTTTGCCCAAAATATGCACCGTGCAATTGGGGTATGGTATTCATCAGAGTTAGTGTCCGCAATGGTTCGCGGTGTTCTTTAATAATACCGGTATTCTGATCGACAGTTGTGACTTTACACCGTTTGCAAGGTTTACGCAGTCCAAGCCTGTAGCCGGTCTTTTTGGAATAAATTTCGTCAATCCTGTTTTCCATGAATGCTTCAAGACCCGTTAAGACGATGTTGGGCCGAAAACGGCTCATCGGAACCGGGTCACTTCCGCTTTCGATCAGCCTTTCATTCAGCCGATTCAAAGAGTAATCTGATGTTATCAGATAAGGAAACCCATCCGCAAATGCGGTATGAGAGTCTTCTCCTTTCAAATATGAAGCATCAACATTTCGGCGAAATCTGTTGTCAAAGTTCATCAGCCTGAGCTTTTTTCCTTTGAATCTGCCGGTTTTTTCTGTCAGCCAATTTGATGCATCATCACCTTCATCGAAAGCTCTGCACTGATCGCCCCAAATTTCAACAGTAACCTCTTTTCGGCTGGGTGACTGCAGGGGAATATGAAAAACTTCACCATGCGAGTCTTTGAACTTCATTTCATCGGATGAAAAATCAACGTTGATCGCAGCAAGGGAGGGAAGGTCTCTCTGGGTAATAAATAAACCGCTATCATCTGTAACCATCCAGTTTCGGTCATATTTTAAGCCAGATGGTGTCACCTCTGCTTCACGAACAGAGATCCCACTCAGTGATTTAACCGGATAGATGACAAGTTGTTTAACGACCGGCATAAGAAGCTGAGATTGTCATTTCAACGTTGAGTGCAATTATAGTTTATCAACGATTTCAATTATGAATCGTATCCCTGTGGATTTTTTGATTGCCAGTTCCAGGCATCACGGCACATGGTTTCGAGATCACGTTCTGCTTTCCAGCCGAGTTCTTTTTCAGCTTTTGCAGAATCGGCATAGGTGACGGCTGCATCACCGGGTCGGCGGGGTGCAATTTTATAAGGAATCTTGACATTGCTGGCTTGTTCAAAAGCATGAATCACTTCCAGAACAGTTGCACCTTTTCCAGTTCCCAGATTGTAGGTAACGATGCCGGGATTTTCAGCAAGTTTCTTAAGGGCTTTCAGATGGCCATTTGCAAGATCACTAACATGGATATAATCTCGAATTCCGGTGCCGTCCCGTGTAGGGTAATCGTTGCCAAAAACCTTTAATTCGTCCAGTTTGCCAACAGCAACCTGGGATACAAACGGCATCAGATTATTTGGAATACCGTTTGGGTCTTCACCAATCTCTCCGCTTTTGTGTGCACCGACGGGATTAAAATACCGGAGAAGGGCGGTATTCCACTGTGGGTCAGATCTGTGCAGGTCTCTTAACATCTCCTCAATAATCAGTTTTGTTTGTCCGTATGGATTCACTGCACCTAATCGTTGATCTTCGGATATCGGAGATCGTTCCGGGTTTCCATAAACGGTTGCAGATGAACTGAAAACTATATCAAACACTCCGGCTCCTTTCATCACCTCGCATAAATTTATCGTTCCGTATACATTGTTTGAATAGTACAGAAGAGGTTTTTCCATCGATTCTCCAACAGCTTTCAGTCCTGCGAAATGCACAACAGCATCAAAACGGCTCTGATCAAAAAGACTTTTCAGTTTTTCTTTATCACGCAGATCAATCTGATGGAAGTCAGTCTTTTTCCCAGCCAGTTTCTGTACTCTTTTCAGTGATTCATAACTGCTGTTATAGAGGTTGTCAATCACACAAACATTAAAACCAGCCTGCAGAAGTGCAAGAACAGTATGGCTTCCAATGAATCCGCAGCCTCCGGTTACGAGAATACTTTTCATGATAAAGTGAATTTTTGTCGGTTTCAGCTATTTGGTTAAGATAGCACCTATTCGAAACAAGAAAAAAAGAAGGAGTACAAAAAGACAGGAAGGCAACCATGGTAAATACGCAATGAATCTTGAAACTATTTCATATTATGCAGATCAGAAACAAGTTTATCACAGTAGGTAGTCATTTTTTTTATCAATTCCTCAATTTCGGAATCAGATGCTTCTTCTTCTAATAGTTCTTTTGATTTTTCATACATCTCTATAATCGGATCGAGATGGAGCATCTGTGCAATTGGTTTGATTTTATGGCCGGCATTACGGAGAGCCTGATCATCTCTTGATTCAAGATTTTTTTCAAAGTTATTTTTGAACTCAGTGAAAGATTCAACCGAAGCCTCCAAAAATTCATTAACATACTCTTCATCGCCATAAAGGAGGTCTACAATAATTTTTTTGTCAATTAAAGGTTTATTCGGAGTCATAAATTATTCGTTAGCCGGCTTAGTAACACCATGCGGTTTTGGTTTCCCGTCTTTATCAAGATGTACAAATACAATCTTATCGATCCTGATGATGGGTTTTAGTGTGAATTTGTGACGCACTTCACATTTAACGGTAATTGATGTGGTGCCAAAAGAGACCGTTTCCATTCCAATTTCGATAATATCTCCAAGTTGTGCCGAGCTTACAAAATCAATTTCAGACATAAACTTGGTGGCAATATTACTTTTCCCCAATTGACAAATCACGTAAATAGCTGCTTCTTCATCAATCCAGGCCAGTACTGACCCACCAAACAGTGTTCCGTGTGAGTTTAAATCTTCAGGTTTTATCAATTTTCGGCTAAAAAATCTCATACCACGATAAATTTCGGGCATATTGGAATATGCTAATTCAAGGAGTTAAACAAAAAGATAACGCGGGTCTCATTTTTATAAGAATATTAAGAAAAAATAATAAACCTGCCTCAACCTTTCATTTTTATTTAATAGAAAGT
>SLGL01000452.1 GCA_007123785.1 Balneolaceae bacterium | reverse complement strand
TCCCAAAAATGGTTTGCTCAACGTACTCAGGTACGTTTCCGCCACCATTTTCTCCCGACCGCCGTCGGGATTGCCCACAGCTAAATTTCTTGGTGAGAAATGCGGGTTAGTGTCGTGTCAAGGTCAAAGTCACGGCTCAGCGTCGGTAACTTAGGAAAAGCATATATAAGGCGTTTTCGCACATAATCAAACGCTGTCAGATCCGGTGGGTGCTGACGGGTTACAACCGAAAGTTCATATTTGATTTAATATTAGAAAACATTATAGATTTCTGCATCATTCTGTTTTTGACACAATATTAGCCATCAAGTGGAATCCTGGATGCATTCACATCAAGCCACTTTCTGAACGATTTGAGTTCCGGGTTCAGTTCTTTTGAACGGGTTACATCCCGTGTGGAATTACAAGCTTCTTCAAAATCGCGGTAGAACTGGAACATGTTACCAAGATCGTCTGAGCCGGGGAACCCAAGGCCTCTGAACTGGTCAGGAGTCATCTCATTATAGGCCACAGGTTCACCCAGTACATCGCCAAGGGCTTTTGCCATGTTTGAACATGATATGTGCTCGCCTGCTACGCCAATAGTTTTCGCAATCATGCTGTTTCCCTTTTTGAATATGCCGTAAGCACATTTCCCGATATCATCGGCTGAAATCCCGGCCATTTTTTTATCTCCCATTGGAAAGGAGATAGCAAGCTTACCGTCTTCATCCCGTTTAGGGCCAAGGCCAAAATGGATCATATTATCCCAGTAAAAAGAGGCGTGTAAAAAGGTGACAGGGACACTATTAGCGATAAAATATTGGTTAGATTCACCTTTTGCATCGAAATGAGGCACTTTATATTTACCCTGAAGGGTTGGGATCTGGTCATCATCAAGCGCCACCCACATACGTGTATCCTCAAGTGACGACCAGATCACATGGCGCAGGCCTTCCTCAGCCGAAGCTTTTGCCAGGTTTTTTGCCTGCTCTTTCTCTTTATCAGGTGAAAAGTGATCCCAGAAAAACGTAACGAAATAGGCTCCATAAGCATTCTTTAAAACTTCTTTGATACTCCCAAAATCGTCTATATCTCCTTTTACGACTTCAGCGCCCTTTTCTGCAAGAGCGTTTCCTGCATCCGATGATGGGTCTCTTGTAACCGCACGGACTGAAAACTCACTATCTTTATCATCCAAAATTGCATTGGCAAGTCCTCCACCCTGTGAGCCGGTGGCTCCGAATACTGTAATTAATTTTTTGTCAGCCATTTTCTTTACATTAAGGTTAAGATGTTTAATATTGAATTAACATAATAATGATCGCTCATTTTTTTTTTTTTTTTTACTGCATATTACTTTAAACAATCGTTTAAATATGCAAAAAAGAAGTTGAATAAATTATTCCGGAAAAAAATAAATCTGGTTCTGTTTTAACTTGCTCTCACCCGTCACCCGTCACCCGTCACCTGTCACCCGTCACCCGTCACCTGTCCAATGATATTACTCGCTCACTTAAGTAAATCACTTTTTAGAATAAGAAAAAGTGAACCTGGTATTTATTTGTATCCTCTCTTTTATTTGAACTTTGATTGGGATTGTTGTTCAAAATTCCGGCCTTGAGGAGAAGGTTTCGAGCAGGCCCTCCAGCAGGTTTTTTCCGAAAAAAGTAATACGTTCTTGTCTGCTCATAGCCAGGAATCGAAGAAGCAATCGGAGATTGTGCATAAGAGGAGGGGGATCAGTGATGAGTGTCTCATTTTCGATCACATAATTCCAATCGATAGGTTTTTCAAATTTTACTCCATGTTTTTCCATGTGCATTTTGTAAATGTTGGCGATTAGCCCGTATCCGATTGTGGAGGGATGAAGTCCGTCGAGACTGAAGATGCCACCGCGATCGATTTTTCCGGTTTCCTCATCCAGCCGCAGGTAGTCTGTTGAGATTCTTGGCTGGCCGTTTTCATTCAGCAGATAGTTCGTTTTTTCATTGCTTTTGAGTGCATAGAGAAAATCATCGGGAAATGGCTGGATGATCAATTTTCCCTGCCGCCTTCTTGCTGCTGCCGAAACGTAGCGATGAACCGGCACTACATTAAAGCCAAATTCATAAGCCAGCTTTCGGATGATCTCGTTATATTGATCTACGACCTGGTCGAGCAAAATTGCATCGCTGCGGGTGAGATGAGGGTGTTTTTCCGGATCAAAATCTTCATCCCATATCCAGAACCGGGCGTAATAATCAAAATAGCCCCCGGTTGGTTCGCTTCTATCTTCATTTACACCGCGAATGGCAGGAGGGATAGTTACATAAGGGATGGTAGGAACAAAAACATTTCGAATATTCATAACCGAAATTTTCTTATAGAGAAGCCTCAGCTCCCGCTGAAAATGTTCCGGTCGAAAAACGGTACAGGTTCTGTTTGCAAAATAGGTGTTTACATCACTTTCTTCAGAAAAATCAAGCTTTAGTTTGGTTACAGCTCCCACAATGTTATTGTGACCGATACAAACGATCAGGTTTTCTATGCCGCCATCTTGCTGAATACCATTTACGTTATCGACCATCGTATGAACTTCTCTTTTCTCATCAAAGGAAGGGTTCAAAACAAGCCGTGCAGTAATGTACATGGCGTGATCGGGCAGTACATTAAACACTGAGTAGCTGGGTTTGTTTCCGGTAATGTAATCCCTGCAATACCTGTCGTGAATAAGCATAGTATCACTGATGGAAAATCCCCAAATTGCCTGATTGTGATAGGGTGAAGGCTGATCCACTTGCAATGTTTTCAGGTGGCCTTCCCAATACGATTTGATTCGGCTTAGAGTCCGGTACATATCTGATGCAACCGAAATGGAGTTAGAGAGGGTAATTTCATCACCGAATTTCTCGGCCAGGCCGCGGATAAGCACCTCAATATTGATAGGAATACCAGCCTGGGCCGAAAAGGAAGGGATGTCGAATTTATCCGATTCACCCATAGATCGCGCAAGCAGAGCAGGAAAGCTCAGGTCGGTTCGGTAGATTCCTCCGTTTTTGAACCCCTGGGCCATGCTGTCACCCATGGCAACGAGTTTGTGTTTATATGATCTTCGTCTGCTAAACAATTGATGAAATTGTTACCTTTGGTATGAAAATGAGAAAACAATCCCCGTAAATC
>SLGL01000340.1 GCA_007123785.1 Balneolaceae bacterium | reverse complement strand
GTATTGAGCTTATGTTGAAACCGGCGGAATACACCTTCAAAGCGTTCAAGACCCGATTTAATCTTGTCAAACGGAATTCCCAGTTCAAGCCCGACTGCAACAGAAGCCAGTGCATTTTTGACATTGTGATCACCCGGTGCATTCAGTTCAATCTCTCCGAGAGATTCTTCGCCAAAGAGCACAGTAAATTTGCTGAAAAAGGTATTTTGAGAAATATTCACAGCCCGTACCTGTGCCTGCGGATTGTAACCGTAACTGATGGTACGCTTTTTAATTTTCGGAAGTATACTTCTCACCTCGGGGTTGTCCAGGCAAACCACCACGGCGCCATAAAAAGGCACCTTGTTGGCAAATTCCACAAAGGCATCTTTCACATCGTCTATATCTTTGTAGATGTCAAGGTGTTCCGCTTCGATGTTGGTTATTACTACAAGTGAAGGGGAGAGTCGCAGGAATGTACGGTCGTATTCATCGGCTTCTACGATGATGATATCGCCCGTGCCTACCACAGCGTTGGTTTTGTCGAAACTGTGAACCCGGCCTCCCACAATAATAGTAGGGTCGAAACTGCCATCCTGAACCACATGACCGGTCATAGTTGTTGTAGTGGTTTTCCCGTGTGTGCCTGCAATCCCGATTCCATATTTCATCCGCATCAGCTCTGCGAGCATCTCCGATCGCTTGATGACGGGAATATTCCGGGACATCGCTTCACGGGTTTCTTCATTTTCTTTCGCTTTTACCGCACTGGTGTATACCACAACATCGGCTCCTTCAATATTTTCCGGGCTGTGATCTTTATAAATAGTGGCGCCCAGTTTTTTGAGCCGGTGGGTGGTTTCCGATTCACTCTGGTCGGAACCGGATACTTTGTACCCGCGAAGCAGAAGAATTTCGGCCATTCCGCTCATGCCAATCCCCCCGATACCCACCATGTGAATGTGGCGGGTACGTCCGAATACGGGTTGTGTTTGAATTTTTTTACTGCTCATTTTGATGTTGCTTCACATAGGTTAAAATTTCACGGATGATCTGTACGGCGGCATCTGGTTTGGCGAGATTCAACATCGCTTCAGACATCGCATCAAGCCGTTCAGAATCAAAAATCAAATTGTTGATATTTGGTATAAACTCGTCGGCAAGGTTTTCTTCTTTCAATAATATGGCTGCTCCCGTACTGGTGAGTGATCGGGCATTTTTTTCCTGGTGATTTCCGGCAACATTGGGCGATGGAATCAGGATTGCCGGCTGCCCGATATTCATCAGTTCGCTGCACGTTCCGGCGCCTGCGCGTGTTACCACCAGATCTGCAGCACCGTAGGCCGGGGGCATATCATCAATAAATTTTACCAGTCGCAGATTCGGATAGTTTTTTGTTTTGATTCTTCGGATGAGTCCGTCGTAATAACTTTCACCGCACTGCCAGATCAGTTGGAGGTTCATTACGTTGTGCAGTTCATCCAGTGCCAAAACCATCCGCTCGTTAATAGCCCTTGCCCCTCCGCTTCCTCCCAAAACCAGTAGAACTGGTTTGTCGTCTGAAAAGCCAAAAATTTTCAGCGCAGCCGGGCGATCGGTTTTCTGAAGTGTACTCCGAACGGGATTTCCGGTCAGCCGTACTTTATCTATCGGGAAGTGGGTTTTGGCATCATCAAAAGCGGTAAAAATGAGTGAGGCATGCTTGCCGAGCATCCGGTTGGTTACTCCGGGAAAACTGTTCTGTTCCTGGAGTATCAGCGGGATACCCAATTTTACAGCCATCCATCCGATGGGGCCGGAAGCAAATCCGCCGCAAGCAATTACAAGATCGGGCCTGAAAGACCTGAGTATGAAAAAGCTTTGAATGATGCTGACAAGCAGTTTCAGCGGAAAAAGCAGATTCTGGATGGTGAGCCGCCGGTGCAAACCGCTGATCCAGATACTTCTAATTTTATAGCCATGTTTGGGCACCGTTTCCCACTCCATGCGATCTCGGGTACCCACAAAAAGCAGATTTATTTTCGGATTGTGCGCCACAAATTCATCAGCAATGGCGATAGCCGGGTATACATGACCACCCGTTCCACCGGCCGCCATGAGAACCCTTGAAGGATTCATGGCGGCGGTGAGGGTGTCTGTAGATGATATGTTCTTTGTTGCGGCTGCGGTCATCCGTTATAAAATCGTTCCTTCGGGTTATAATTGTATTTCGAAATATTCAGCAGAATGCCCATCATCATACCGGCAAAAAGCATGCTCGTACCGCCATAGCTTATAAACGGCATCGGCAAGCCGGTTACCGGAAACAGGCCGGTGGCCACAGCTGCGTTTACAAAACCGTAGAGTGTGATCATGAGTGTAGCACCCAGGGCCATCAAAGTGCCGAGTACATCGGGCGCGAGACGGGCAACCACGGCAATACCGCGATATAAAATCAGGGTGAAAAGGAAAATAACAGCGGCTGAGCCGATCAGCCCATACTCTTCGGCAATGATGGCAAAAATAAAATCGTTATAGGGTGCCGGAAGAAAATCGCGCTGAGTACTTTTACCAACCCCAACTCCAAAAAGCTGGCCCTGTGCAATGGCAATATGTGCCTGCTGAGCCTGATATCCGCTGGTCGATTCAAACCGGGAGTTATTCAATTCCGTAACCTGAGCTACATATTGTGTAATCCGGCTTTGGCGCTGCTCGGATGTCATCACAAAAGAAGCACCACCAATCAGACCTATTAGAATAAGCCCAAAAAGCTGAGGAGCACTGATACGACCCACAAACATCATCAGCAGGCAGATGCTCATCAATACGGCTGCACTGCTAAAATCCTCGACGGCGATCAGGGAACAGGTGATTGTAATCCAGAATAGAATAGGCAGAAATGCCCGCTTTAAGTCTTTAATATATTCTTGTTTTTCATGAAGAAGGACAGCCACGTGAATTATCAGTGAAATGGCGGCAAACGAAGACGGCTGAAATGAAATAATTCCAACAGACAGAGACCTTCGAGCACCGAATTGAAACTCACCATAGAAAATAACAGCGATCAAAAGAATCCAGCTCAGTATCATCGCCAGCCGGCTGAAGCGTGCCAAAACACTGTAATTTACTTTGGAGAAAAAGACCATCACCAAAAATGCAATACCCATTTTAAGGATATGGCTGGTCACGAGCGTGCCAGCAGTGGTGCCATGAGTTTGGGCAAAGAAGGCAATTGAAGAGAAAACAGCCAGCGATCCAAATACCATTAGCATAATGATGGTGACGAACAGAAATTGGTCACTTCCCTTTTTGGGAACTTCCAGCTCATCCTGCGTAGTGCCAAAAATGGAACCTACTTTGCTATTTGGTGTGGTGTAGTACAAGTTTAGTTATTAGTTATTTATCAATTAGTTATTAGTTATTGGCTGTAAGTTGTCTTCCTGAGACTAAACCCGTTTGTGCCTTTTATTTTCAATATATTTTCAGATATACTACTCACTACTCACAAATCGAGAACGACCTGCTTGAACTCATTGCCACGATGTTCAAAATTTTCAAACATATCAAACGAGGAACAGGCGGGGCTCAGCAATACAATTTCACCCCGTTTGGCACTATTCCGGGCTTTTTTTACGGCTTCTTTCAGACTTTCCGCTTCAATCATGTTTGGAACAACGCCTTCAAGCTGCTGCCTGATCAATGGTCTCGCTTCGCCAATGGCTATGATTGTGTGAACATTTTCGCGGATACGCTGTTCGAGTTTGGAGTAATCGTTCCCCTTGTCACGTCCGCCCATAATCAGGACCATTGGGGTGTTATAACTGCCAAGCGCATACCAGACCGCATTCACATTGGTTGCTTTGCTGTCGTTGATGTACCTTACACCTTCATAGTTTCTCACAAATTCAAGACGATGGGCAACACCTTCAAAGGTTTTCAGGCTTTCACGGATATACTCATTTTTGATCTCCGAAGCGCGAGCTGCAAGTGCTGTAGCCATACCGTTTTGGAGATTGTGCCGTCCTGTTAATCCAATTTCTCCGATCTGCATAAGCTGTTCTTCCTCATTGTTGATTTTTAAAATCAGATTACCATTTCGCACAAATGCACCGTTAGAGACTTCACTTTCACTTGAAAAAGCAAGCAATTGAGGTGTGTTTTCTCCCTCGGCAAGATGTTCTGCATGGGCAGAAAGAATGGGATCATCAAAATTATAGATGAACCAGTCTGATGCGGTCTGATTTTTAGTTAGGTTGAGTTTGGATGCTGCATAGAGATTAAAATTCTGATGATATCGATCGAGATGATCCGGGGTAATGTTCAAAATGATACCGGTATATGGATGGAAAGTGTCGATATGATCGAGCTGAAAACTGCTGATTTCGAGCAGGGCCGACTGATCCGGGGATGAATTCTCTGCATGGTCTGAAAATGCTGTACCAATATTTCCTGCCAGGAAGTACTCTTTTCCGGCCAGTTTCCAGGTATGAGCCAGCCAGCTTACCACAGATGTTTTTCCATTGCTACCGGTAACGGCAACGATGGGCGAGCGATTAAACCAGCTTGCCACTTCTACTTCGGAAAACAGCTCACGGCCGCTTTCCATATAATTTTTTGCGATGGATGAATCTGACGGAACACCGGGGCTGAGTACAAGAAATTCCCCGTTCATCGCACTCTCCGAATGTTGATTTTCCTCAAAGCCGATCTCTTCGGAAGAGAGCAGTTTTTTGCTTTCTTCAGGTATAGAACCGAAATCGGATACAAACGGAACCGCTCCGTTGCGTTTCAGTAAACGTGCCACGGCCACTCCGCTCCGGGCGGCTCCGGCAACCACGATATGTTTGCCAATGAGATGTCTCATCGCAGTTTGAGGGTTAAGAGGCTTAAAATTCCAAGTAATATGGCGATGATCCAGAAACGAACTACAATCTTCGATTCAGACCAGCCCTGTTTTTCAAAATGATGATGAATCGGAGCCATTAGAAAAATTCGCTGTCCTTCTCCATATATTTTACGCGTGTATTTAAACCACGAAGTCTGGATGATTACCGAGAGAGCTTCAACTACAAAAATGCCACAGATTATTGGGAGCAGAAGCTCTTTGTGGATCATCACAGCAAGGGCGCCAAGTGCTCCGCCGAGGGCAAGCGAGCCGGTATCACCCATGAACACCGATGCGGGATAGGCGTTATACCAAAGAAAACCGAGACAGGCCCCAACCAGTGAAGCGGCAAATATGGTCAGTTCACCGGCTCCCGGCAGATACATAATGTTCAGAAACTCAGAAAAGTCAACACGTCCCGAGACGTAGGCGAAAATTCCCAGAATTACCCCGGCAATTGCAGATGTACCGGAAAGAAGCCCGTCAAGCCCGTCGGTCAGATTTGCGGCATTGCTCACGCCGGTGATGATAAAAATGACTACCGGTATGAACACCAGCCAGCCGTATTCATCACCAAAAAATGCGTAATCGATATTGACCTCCTTAAGGAATGGGACAGTGGTAAGGGTGTTATACTCTTCGAATGCAGGCCAAAAGTAGAGAGTAACTCCAAGAACGGTTCCAACCAGTACCTGACCGATAATTTTAAACCATCCGTGAAGACCGGATTTATCTTTTCGAACAACTTTAATATAATCATCAACAAAGCCTACAGCACCCAATACAAGTACCACAAATATGATCATCCATGTATAGATACTGTCCATGCGCATCCATAGTAATGCAGGAATCACCGTCGCCAGAATGATGATGACACCTCCCATTGTTGGTGTATCCGCTTTACTCAGATGCGATTTTAATCCGATATCATCACGAATATTCTCTTTCAGCTGCATTCGTTTGAGCCATTGGATGATCTTTTTTCCAATTATCAGGCTGATAATGAGTGCTGTAGCTGAGGCAAACGCTGTTCGCGTTGTGATAAAATCGAACGCTCCGAATCCCGGGGGACTAATGGTCTGATTTATCCATGAAAGCAGTTCGTATAACATCAGTTCACCTCCTCTTTTTCGGGGTGATTGTTGATGGACACAAGTGCATTACGGGCAATTTCACGATCATCAAAATGAATTCGTTCGCCGTTTATTTCCTGATAGGTTTCATGTCCTTTACCTGCAATCAGCACCATGCTTTTCTTTCCGGCCTGCTTAATTGCAGTACGGATGGCTTTTTCACGTAAAGTAATCGCCTGAACGGCTTCAGGTTTACTGAAGCCTGTCATGATGTCGCGTATGATGGCTTCGGGGACTTCGGTTCTGGGATTGTCGGACGTGACAATAATTTTGTCACCATATTTCTCCGCGATTTTTGCCATTTCAGGGCGCTTTTTTTTGTCGCGATCGCCTCCGCAGCCAAAGACAATAGTAAGCCGCTGGCCACGGGTTTTGAGTTCTTTGAGGGTAGAAGCTACGTTTTCGAGTGCGTTGGGAGTATGTGCATAATCCACAAAAACCATCGGTTCCTGGCCAATTCGCTCCGGATCATTGATCCGCTCCATGCGGCCGGCTGCTCCGGTGCATTCAGGGAGAATTCCTGTCACGCTGGTTCCATCCAGTCCAAGGGCCGTGCAGATGAGTAAAGCTTCTGTCACATTATATGCGTTGAACCGCCCTACGAGTGGTGTCGTAAATTCGGTTCCGTCAAGGGAGATGGTCATTCCGGATGCATCCGATGTGAGGATGACAGCACTCAGTAATCCTTTGTCTTCGAAACTAAAGCTGATCACTTTAGCCGGGGTTGAATCAACCATCCAGAGGCCTTTTGGGTCATCGGCATTGGTGATGGCCCAACATTTGTTATCCAGTGAGGTGAACAATTTCTTCTTGGCCGAGGCATACTCAGCCATCGATTCGTGGTAGTCCAGGTGATCGTGGCTCAGGTTGGTAAATACAGCCACATCAAACGGAATACCCAATACACGGCTTTGGTCCAGGGCGTGGGATGAAACTTCCATCACAAGATACCGGCTGCCTGCTTCTGCCATTTGTTTCATATCGGCTGCAATTTCAATGGGATCGGCTGTAGTGAGACGGCTTTTGTAAACATTCTCATTCACACGCTTTTCTACCGTTCCAAGGAGTGACGTCTTGAGGTTGAGTTTGGTTAGTATTTGCCACAGGAGGGTTGCAACGGTGGTCTTGCCATTTGTTCCGGTGATACCGATTACGGTAAGTTTTTTGGCCGGTTCACCAGCCATTTTTTGTGCAAGCGGCCCTAAAAGTGTCCGAGTGTTTTTAACAGTGAGGATGGCAATACCCGGAACGGGAGAAAGTTCTTGTTCCGAAATGATGACTGAAGCTCCGCGATGCACCGCTTCATGGATGAAATTGTGCCCATCGGAACGCAGCCCTTTTACGGCAATAAAAAGATCGCCTTTTTGGACTTCACGCGAATCCTGGCAAAGTTTACCGATAGCACCTGATTTTTCTCCAAGTACAGAAACAGGATTGCAAAATTCTATGATCTCTTCAAACTTCATTAATTCGTTACGATTGAACTTACCTGGTTAATGGGCCTTGCTTTACCGCGAACGGTGACTATCCGCCCTTTTTGCATAAGGTCTCCGGCGCGGGGAAATTGTGTGTAAATCGTGCCGGATCCTACTGTTTCTATGTTCAGGCCGCGGCTCATCAGCAGATGTGTGGCCTGTCTCATGTTGAAATGTGTCAAATCAGGTATCCGGGTGTATCCTTCTGGGATAGAATCATCGCTATCAACACCGAGAGTAAGCCTGATAGGCGTATTGGGTGACATGATTTCACCCGGTGCGGGACTCTGTTCCAAAACGGCAGCACCATTTCCTTCTACAGTGAAGGGGATTCCACTTCGTTTCAACAGGGCAGATGCCTGGCTGCTGTTCAGGCCTTGAAGCCGGGGAATAACCACAGTTCTTTCTTCAGCAATGGCATCAGAGTCAGGTGTGCGCTGAATGTTATTTCCGAGAGAGGAGACCCGCGTGGCAATTTCCTTAAAAACGGATCCAGATGTGAACCCTCCGAAAATACTGGTTCGTGGTTCATCCAGTATGATCAGAATTACATATTCGGGATCATCAACAGGGAAAAATCCTACAAAAGAAGCCCGGTACCTGGTTTGATACCGTCCATCGATATATTTTTGAGCCGTACCGGTTTTCCCGGCAATTCGCAGGCCGTCAATGGATGCCCAGCTTGCAGTCCCTGAATCAGATACAACTTGTTCGAAAACGGGCATAAGTCTTTCAATAGTCTGTTTTTTGGCGACCTGCCTCACTTTTTGCGGTTTTTTCTGTTTTTTGATATTTCCATATTCATCGGTTACCCGGTCAACCACGTAAGGTTTCATCATGGCACCGCCATTTGCAAAAGCTGCATAGGCCTGAATGAGCTGGATGGGTGTAACCTGCACTTCATACCCGATCGACATCCACGGAAGGGTTACACGGCTCCATTCATAAGGGCGCTGAAGCCGGCCTCCCCGCTCACCGGGCAAGTCGATTCTCGTGGGTGTGCCAAAGCCCAGATTTCGTGCATATTGATAAAAGACATCCGGTTCCAGTCTCATTGCAATTTCTGAAGTGGCGATATTCGACGATCTTGCTATCACATCAGAAAAGTAAAGATCACCAAGAGGAATGTGATCGCGCATGGCCTGGCCATGGATCATTCTGGAGCCATTTTCAGGAGTTTCAAAAATTTCATCAAACCGAACTGCATTTTGTTCTACAGCAGCAATAGCTGTAGCCAGTTTAAATGTGGAGCCCGGCTCAATCATATCTGATACCGCAAAATTTCTGCGGTTTTCATTTTGGACAGAAGCAGGAGAATTCGGGTTAAATGTGGGATAATTGGCCAGAGCTTTGATGGCACCGGTTTTGGGATTCATCACAATGGCCGTACCCTGTTTTGCACGGTGGTTCTGAATTCCAACCTCGAGTTCCTCTTCCACAATTGCCTGTATTTGAGCATTGATTGTGGTATGAAGAGAATGTCCCTGTTTGGGAAGTTTACGGGGAGCTCCCACATATGCAAAAACCTGGTTTAGGCGGTCCTTCCGGACTTGCTGAAGGCCATCATTCCCCTTTAACAGATCGTTGTAACGTGCTTCCAGGCCTTCCATGCCTGTAAGGTTATGATTTACAAAACCGAGCAGATGTGCGGAAAGTGAGCCGAAACTGTAATTACGCCGGTACTGCTCTTCCAGAATAAGGCCGCGGATGTTAAGTTCATTGAGGTCTTCGTAGGTCTGAACCGGAACACTTCGTTCGAGGACTACATATTTAGATTGAGTCGAAGCCTGCCTGATGCGATTACGGTAATACTGAGCCGTACGCCCTGTATGGCTGCTGAGTGTTGAAGCTATATTCTCGATTTGAGAGGGATCATCAATCGAGTGCGGATCGATGGCAACTTGATAGATTACTGTGTTTGCAGCAAGAATAGAGCCGTTTGTATCATAGATATAACCGCGTTCGGCCGGTATCGAAATGTAATCGATGGCCTGGGAGCTCCAGAGTTCACGGAAGCCGTCTCCTTCAACCAGGTTTACCCGCAACATTTGCAGAAGAATTCCGGCAGGGAGAAGCAAAAGCAATCCCAAAAGCAAAAACATACGGCCCATAATGGAGCTGCGTTCTTTCATACTGCTTTATGTAGCTATTTGGTGATATAGATAATTTGGTCTGCCGGTCCTGCATTTACGAATCCCTGGCTGCGGGCTTGCTGGTAGATCTCTTTGGGCCCGGTCATTCTATCGTAAACCAGTCTCTGTTCGTGGTAAAGGCGTTTTGCCTTGTTATACTCGTTTTCGAGCTGATTCACTTCCATTAAGGCCTGTTGTGTGCTGAACACATGGCCGATATAAAAAATCCCGCAAATTCCGATCAAAAAACTTGCGAGCACAACCTTCCAGGGGGTAAAAGCCGGAAGTTTGTTTTTTTTGGTCTGTTGGTCTGTAATGCGTCTGCCATGGGGTGAAGCAGCGCCGTCTGTATGTAAGTTCTTTGAAAACAAACTTCTTTTTTTGTTTTCGGAGGGTTTTCCACCTGAAATTCCCTGGAACCTGGTTTTTGAATGGGATTTGACGAACATTATCCCTCCGTCGCTTTTTCTGCCACTCGCAGCTTGGCGCTTCTGGCAGCAGGGTTGGCCTCTGTCTCTTCATCAGAGGGAGTGATAATCTGTTTGGTAATCACTTTAATAGGATTGATCGGGTTACCGAAAAAATCTTTTTCCACGGTTCCTTCAAAATTTCCACTCTTAAAAAAGTTTTTTACAATCCGGTCTTCCAGTGAGTGGTACGAAATGGCTACGATCCGCCCGCCGGTTTTCAAAAGTTCAAGTGAATCCTGCAAGCCTTCTTTCAACATATCCAGTTCACGGTTCACCTCAATACGGATGGCCTGAAATACTCTCGCAACTGATTTGATGATATGAGGGCCGTAGAGTACGCTTTCGATTGCATCGCGTAGCTGGAGAGTCGTTTCAACAGGACGCTTTTCGATAATCGATTTTGCAATCTGCCGGCTCAGCCGTTCTTCACCGTAGTGGAAAATGATGTCACGCAGCTTTTCATAATCGTAGTTGTTCACGACCTCATAAGCCGAAACTCCGCTTAGTTCACTCATGCGCATATCCAGTGGGCCATCGTGCTGAAAACTGAATCCGCGTTCCGGTGCTTTGATCTGGTGTGTTGAAATACCCAGGTCGAACAGTATACCAGATACTTTTCCGTGATACTGTTTGGGAATAATGGTTGATAGATGACCGAAGTTACCTGTTATGGGTTCAAAACGCGGATCATCACCAATTTTTATCGAGGCAGCCTGGTGGGCTTCAGTATCCTGGTCCACACCCATCAGAATGGCAGTTTTTTTCAGATGTTTCAATATTTTTATGCTGTGCCCGCCTCCGCCAAGAGTTGCATCGATATAAATACCCGATTTGTCTGTAATAAGAAATTCAACAGAAACATCGAGTAAAACGGGGGTATGTGGATGATATTCAGCCATAATCTCAAAGTCCATGTTGTGGTTCATCTCCCATAACCTGTTCAAAAAGTTCCTGGTATGCTTCGAAATCGAGTTCGTTATCAATTTCCTCGAGTTTGCCGGGCGACCAAATTTCAATACGGTCGCCGCTGCCGATGAATATGGCAGATGAATTAATATCAGACCACTCCATCAGGTGGGAGGGGAGTGAGATCCGGTTTTGTTTATCTAATGCCAGATCTTCTGCATATCTTAAAAAATTACGGATTACTGTACGTCCGTTTTTCCTGAAACTGTTTATACTGGCAAGTTTATCTTCTACAGCTTCCCACTGATCTTGTGGATATAAGTAGAGACAGGGCTCGAGGCCGCGAAGAATTGTGAAACGGTCGTTAGCATCGGGGTTGACGAGTTTGCGCAGTTTAGCAGGGAAAGCAACACGGCCTTTATTATCTACACTGTGTTCATATTGCCCTTTGAAACTTGGCACGAGAGATCTCTGAATTTTGATTGCTAAATTTAATTGGATAGCAGGTATTGATAAAGATACGGTCTAATTCCCCACTATCTCCCACTTCTCCCCACAATGTACCCCAAAGCCCCCTATTTTGTCAAGAGGAAAATGTAGTAATTAAAACAACCGTTTATTTTTAAAGCTGTACCATCAAAAATGTACTTTAAAATAGCTTCAGGCTGGTTTTAATGCTTATAGTGACAGGGGTGGAGGAAAGTGGGAGAGCCTGCAGCGATGAACAGTGAAATCCGTGAAAGGAAGCTTGCGGGGTGTGAAATGTTACAAAGTTACTTTTTTTTAATCATCATGTAGG
>SLGL01000090.1 GCA_007123785.1 Balneolaceae bacterium | reverse complement strand
CTATACCGTGTTTTTGAGGTATGCGAATAGATTTTGTTTAGAGCGTGCATATCAGGATATTACAAAAACTCCCCAACAATTCGGGGAAATTAAGGACAACACACACTTTCATATGCTCACGAATCACCTTCGATCGTTTCGGGAAATCAACGATCAGGCCAATCACCATATCGGTGAATTGCTGGCCAGTGATAGAAAACAACGGCTGTTAAAGAAGAAAAGCCACTACCAAAAAGCGTACTCAAATATTGTCAGTCAACGAGCTTCGATTAAAAAACAAGCTGGCCGGATATCCGGTACTATCTTATCGGAAACGGAAGCTGGGCGGGATATTCTGTACGCAAAAGGAAAGGCACAACGAGGGCTTCATGCCGCACGAAATGTGATTGAGTTTCACAGGGCATTTCGTGATTCTGCATCAACCGGTGGCAGCACTCTCTCCAAAAAAATTGCTCAAACTATTGGAGGGCCGAAGACGAGGATCGCTATGAAGGTGCTGGAGTCATCATCAAGAATGATGATTCAGGCTGCCAAGACTAACGAAAGAACTCGATAACAACTATGGGTAAAAAAACCACGTTCTCCGTTTCAAAAAACAAAGTAACCTTTTCAGGGCGAATTGATCCAATTCTTTCCAAGTACATTGATGCTATCTGCAGTGTTGAGAGTCTGAAAAAAGTTGATCTTCTCGAAGAGGCTCTCTGGGATTACGTTGAAAAAAAAGGGTTCCCACGGGATACCGAATCTGAAAGCAAAATCGAAATCACACGAAGTATTCCCGGCAAGTATAGCGGGTTTCTTTAAAGCTAAGTGATTGGAATGTTTCACAGAAATTAACCATATTAAGAGGTGGTTCTAAGCGAAGCACTGCGGAAGCGCACCTTCACCCTGAGCCACCAGGCGGGGAAGACAACTTGTCTTTTCTTCCATAAGGCCGGAACACCACCGGCCTTTCTTAATTTATAGCAGTTTCTCTTTTTTATCAGAACGGTAACCAACAGGGAGAGGGTAACTAATCAACAAATACAATTTTCAGGTAGATTAAAAGGGCAGGGGGATCTATTACAAGTATAAGCGGGGGAGAGGTCTGTCTATTTTGTTGGCCAAAAACTTTTTTCACTTTTTTTGTAAGGAATTTCAAAAATCGGGTTCATACAAGTACTAAAAGTGAAAATGAAAAGTGCTGAGCACACTTTTCGTTGTCCTTAATCAAAGAGAGAAGCCCTGTGGTGTTATGCCACAGGGCTTTTGCTATGGTCATAACAGAAAATGTGATGATTCATAATGAAATAACTTTGGAATTACCACAAAGACTCTGGAATTAAACTCTCAATACTATCCGCAAAGTCCTCTTCAAATAAGGGGTTAAAATTCAATCCTGTCTTTTCTTCGATATACCGCACAGATGTCAGGTACGGCTCGAGAGGTTCACTGCTCTGCATATCCTGATGGGCCAGGAATGCTATCATTTTAAGACGATCGTCTTTTTCAACTTTGACGATCATAAAATTGTGTGTTGGTATTTTAACCCGTTCGTTGATCCAGTTACCCGTTTCTTTGTATACCGGGCCAAGTAGTACCCATACCTGGTCGTAGGTTTCAGAATAGTTCCTGGCAATTAACCTTTCCAATTGTGCCCACCAATGCCGGTTTAATGATGGGCGTTGTGGAATAATATTGGTCATCAGAAAGGATTCTCGCTGAGCCTGCTGTCCAAACCGTGTGACTATTGCAAAATTAGGTGCCAAATGGCCACGGTCATAACCGGAGTTGGTATAAACATCATGTGAGATTCTGTTCTCAGTTCGATCATCAATTAAAAACCGGCTTGGACGATCAAAAATTATGTATTCATCAATGGCAAATACCCGGTATGCAACCCATGCGGGATTACCCCTTACTTCATCATAGGCTGATATATATCCAATATTGTAAAGTACCCGAAGGGGGTTGGGGTAATACAAAGGTTCAGGTTTTCCTGCATATGTAAACGTTTGGTCAATTTCTTCATGAGGGGCTACTGTAAATGATGGTTCTGTATCGATAAATGAACCGGAAGGGGTGCACGTAATAAATAGAACTAATGCAAGGATGAAGGCATTAAATCGGAAATAGTTTATTTTAGATGTAAACATTGGATTTTATTCACATTCAATCTATAAACAGAAAGGTTATAAAGCATTTGTTCCATCTCCAGGTGTTGCATCCATTCCTCAGATTCCACGATCTCATCCAGTAGAATCAGGGATTCCTCCCAGGTGAGTTGATTGCGTACAAATTTGTGGATCTGTTCTGTTAGGCGGTTAATATCGTTCATAATATCTTAAATATGATTGTTAAAATAGCAGGAGCTGTGGTTTTCCACCACAACCCCCGAATATATGTCGGAAAATGTGCTCAATCATTTTCCAAGCTTCTGTTATTGTTATTGTTCTCATAAGTATGAACCGAAAAACCGGGATTCCTTACAGTTTTTATTCATATTTTTTTCCTATACCAATCGTCAGGTCAGCGTATGCATATCGAAAAACAGACGGGAGTACAACCCATCCCGGGTCAACATATGGTAATGGTATTGATGCGGCCTGTCACTTCTTTGTGAATTTCAGGAGTTTATGAAGCTGATTAAACAACCTCTTTATCCGGAGTGCGAAATAAGTGGGTAGAAAAGCACTACGACCCGGGTAATGTAAATCTGATTGAGATCAACGAAATGCTGCAGAAGGATAATTTCAGGGTGTTTAAGTTATCGTTGATGCATAAAACTTATTGGCGATAAAGTTCTGGCTTGGTTATCCTGATGAGATAAGAACATAATCATCACCTTAAAACGGATATGGTCAATTTCCCCGAAGAAAATGCAATCATTACTATCTTTAAAGCAATAGCTCATTCCGAGAGGCTGCGCAATAGTTTAGTTTTAAAGGGGGGCTATGCTCTTAAACATGTATATAGCAGCCCGAGGGCGTCGGTTGATCTCGACTTTACGGAGACAGATAATTTTTCGGGCAAATCTGATGACTTTCTTCAAAATCTGTTAAAAGAAATTACGGCTGAATTAGATGTTCACTTAAAAACTGTGATGCATGAGTATCATTTCACCGATATGCTTGTTCAGTCTGCATCCGTTGAACCCGCAAAAAGAGATGTTG
>SLGL01000511.1 GCA_007123785.1 Balneolaceae bacterium | reverse complement strand
GTTAAACTGTTTGATTTTTTACACTTTTTTAATGACAGACCCTGTAAAGAGCATTAATAAGGCTGAACATACGGTTTTGTAAAAGTTCTTTTTGTGCTCCAAAAAGACTTTTTTATGACCAAATTCGGGTTTTTAAGATATAAATCGGCCCAATAATGAAGAGTGGGCCCTGAAAAGCTCGTCTGATGAATTGATAGAAATGTAATACATCTGACTTTATTTATAAGAGTGAAGTGACATGAGAAGGCTAAAGGACTTAACTGACAATTGGATTTTAGCCAATGATAAAGCACTAAGACAAAGTTCTCGAAGAATATTTCAAAAAACCGTATATTTAATGCTTTCCTGATTTTGAACGTTCAATTAATAAGATGGCTATAACAGATACGGCGCTTCACAGCCAACGGATTAGCGATGAAGCAAAGAAGAGGCGTACCTTTGCAATTATTTCACACCCGGATGCCGGTAAAACTACGTTGACTGAGAAACTTCTGCTTTATGGCGGGGCCATACATGAAGCGGGGTCTATCCGTCAACGAAAAGCGGCTCGGTATGCTGCCTCCGACTGGATGGCCATCGAAAAGGAGCGGGGTATCTCAGTAACTTCATCAGTGCTCCGTTTCGAAAAAGACGACATTAAATACAACTTACTCGACACACCAGGTCACAAAGATTTTTCTGAAGATACGCTTCGCACACTTGTTGCGGCTGATTCTGGATTGATGGTGATTGACGTTGCTAAAGGCGTTGAGGAGCAGACCGAAAAACTTTTCGAAGTCTGTAAATTGCGACAGGTACCGGTTATCACTTTTGTAAATAAGTGCGATCGTCCTGGTATGGAGCCGCTCGAAATTCTCAGTAATATTGAAAATCGACTGGGTATTGAGGCTATTCCGGCAAATTGGCCGGTAGGCTACGGGCAAAAATTTCAGGGTATTTACGATTTAATAGGTAAAGAGCTGCACCTCTATACCAAAACCCAGCACGGTGCAAAAAAAGCCGAAGCCGAAATCTACCCGCTTGAACAAGGCCTGGAAGAGAGCTCACTCTCCGTGCCGGAAAAAGAGCAGCTTATGGAAGAGATCATGCTCATTGAAGACATGTTTGCCGATATGGACAAACATGCTTTTCAAAAGGGAGCAGTGTCCCCGGTATTCTTTGGATCAGCCCTGAACAATTTCGGATTGGATGTTTTCCTGAATTATTTCCGCGATCTTGCACCCAGTCCGCAGCCCTACCAGGATGCAGAAGGAAGAAACAGATCTCTGGATGAATCTTTCAGCGGATTTGTGTTTAAACTTCAGGCAAACATGAATCCCGATCACAGGGATTGCGCAGCATTTGTGCGGATTACTTCCGGACAGTTTAAACGCGGCCTTGAAGCCATTCACTCCGGAACGGGCAAAAAAGTGCGTATGTCAACTCCTCATACTCTAATGGGTGATGAGCGGCACATTATGGAAGAAGCATATCCCGGCGATATTATATCGCTTTTCAATCCCGGTTTTTTCAGGATCGGTTCGACCCTCCATGCTGAAAGTCCGGTGGTGTTTAATGTGATTCCGCTTTTCACACCCGAACACTTCATGAAAGTTTCGACCAAAGATCCATTCAAACGAAAACAGTTACGAGAAGGATTGAAGCAGCTGTCGGAAGAGGGTGTGGTTCACGTGTTTGAAGTCCCGAACGGAGTGGGTAATGAACTTTTACTGGGAACAGTTGGAGCACTTCAGTTCGATGTAGTTACACATCGTATGCTTGCTGAGTACAATGTTGAGCTACACCAGCAGGCGGTGACCTATCATTCAGCACGCTGGCTGCCCAATGAAAGTGAAGAGATTATTAAAAAGCTCGAAAGCAGCTATTCAACACATATTACCCGGGATATGGAGGAAAACCCAATCGTTCTGTTTGAAAGCGCTTATGCTCTTTCACAAGCCGAGGAGAAAGTAGGAGCTGAAAACCTGTTCAAATATAAGCAGGATTAGTAAAAGCATTTCAGAACACCTGTGCAAGAACTAACTAAATGAGCATATTTGGACAAAATGCTCACTCTCAATTCGTAGTAAATATCACACCTGCAATACCCGAGCGCAACGGATTTTCGGGACGAATCCGATGGTGGTTTATATCCTTTGTTTGGCTTATTGTGCTACAAAATCTTCTCGCCAGGCGTCGATATCATTCTCTTCTGGATCACCGGAAAAGATTACAGTTCGGTACCTAAATGTTAAGGTTGTTCCGGCTTGCAGTTCGATGGGATCATCGTCAAAAGCAAATGGAGTGGGTGACATGAACCCATAATCACGATTAAACCATGGAGCAGGGTAATACGGGTTATCTGAATGCTGTATGATGGCTACTCCTTCGATAACTCCATTGTTTTCACCATAATAAGCACACCAATCTGCATCTTTTTCCCTGGTGCCTTCTTCGTTTCGGTTCCCATAGGAATCGATGATAGTTCCTGTGCCCAAGTGTGCCCAGTCCGGACCGCGATCCGGGTCACCAACAGCAAGCTCGGGCCTCATTCGGGCACTGAAAAATGAGTGGCCGGTTGGCCCGATTGAGAGATCCTTAAGAATTTCAAATTCGAACAGAAAATCCATGATCCGAATTGAGGGTGACGGTGCCCATATCGTAACGGTTCGTATATCCCGAAGCTGATGACTTTCTGTTGACGGAACGATCCAGTCAGCTTCATCTTGCAGTATAACTTTCTTTCCGTTTGATTCAATTATCTGTGGATTTCTTGACATAACCTGTCCGGTATCCAATTCGTGACGGGGTTGCCAATAATTGCCCCGTTCCACATTCTCACTGCGTACCCAGTCTAAACTTATGTAGAGTGAACTATGATGTGGATATGGTTCCTGGTCCCACGCGGTAACAGATCTTCCTGAAACCGGGCCATTTATGGGATAAAAGAATGGATATTTGTGTTCTTCACCAAACAGGTACGAAGAAAATTCTTCATCATTAATTTGAATAACAATCCGGTCATCTTCCATGAAAGCTGTTACATTTTGTGATTCATTTCCTCGATCACTGCATGCAGAAAGCAATAAGATTGCCATAACAGAAAGAGTGATGCTAATTTTAATAAATTTCATTTCCATTAATTCGTAAGAGGTTTAATTGCACAGATTTCCCGTCCGG
>SLGL01000503.1 GCA_007123785.1 Balneolaceae bacterium | reverse complement strand
TACCATTAGATTTGAAATGCATGATGATTCAAATTTGGAATCATTAAAAAATACACCCTGTTTTTCTGCAACAGGGGTATGAACGGCACAAGCGGGGCGCTTATGCCAATGCAAGTTGATTCCAACCAATCTCTCAGGGAGCGTAATAGAGCGGAGAGTCAGGCCCAAGCGGAATTCCGAATAGAATCCAGGCCACCAGTACAATTGTGCTCAGCAACCCGAATGCGATAGAATAGGGCACCATCAGAGAGATGAGTGTACCCAGCCCGATATCTTTTTCGTATTTCTGTGCAAAAATAATCACCAGGGGGAAGTATGGCAGAAGCGGAGTCAGGATGTTGGTGATCGAATCGCCAATCCGGTAGGCTGCCTGTGTGAGCTCTGGAGAATAGCCCATCAGCATCAGCATAGGAACAAAAATTGGTGCCATAATAGCCCATTTTGCCGAAGCGCTCCCGATAAAAAGGTTGATAAATGCCGATACGAAAATAAAAGAGACAATCAGGGGTACTCCTCCAAAACCGATCATCTGGAGCAGCTCTGCACCTGAAACAGCTATAATCAGCCCCAGATTCGACCAGTTAAAAAATGCGATAAGATGAGCCGCTACAAAAGCGAGAACGATGTATGCACCCATGCTGGCCATCGAGTCGGACGTCATTTTTGCAACATCTTTATCATTTTTCACCTGCTTTGTAACCACACCGTACACAATGCCGGGAATTAAAAAGAGGAAAAAGATGATAGCCACAAGACTTTGGTAGAATGGAGTTAATTCGCCTTCCGCACCGCGCAGGGGAGCATCTTCGGGAATCACCAGAAAAGCCACAGCAATAATAGAAACAAGCAGGGATACGCCCGCCCACCTGTGACCTTTTTTTACAAGAGGAGTAATTTTATCATTAGTATCATTTTCGTCCTCTTCAGGTGTACCTTCATACGTTCCGAGACGGGGTTCAATAATTTTTTCAGTGACAAACCATCCGGCAATAACAAAAACCGGAACCAGCACAATCATCAGCCACCAGTTAGCCGCTACATTCACAAAATATTCCGGATCGATAATGTGAGCAGCCGGCTCGGTAAAGCCAACGAGAAGCGGGTCAAGACTGGTAAGCACAAGGTTTGAGCTGAATCCGGCTGAAACCCCTGCAAAAGCAGCAGCCAGTCCCGCAAGAGGGTGTCTTCCGACTCCGTAAAAAATCACGGCCCCAAGCGGTATTACCACTACATAACCGGCATCCACCGCCAACGATGACATAATTCCGGCAAAGACGATAGTGGCGGTAATCAGAGAGTCAGGTGCCCCTTCCACAAACCGTTTCAGTGAAGTGTGAATCAAACCCGTTTTATCGGCAACACCAATGCCGAGCATAACAACAAGCACAAGCCCCAAAGGAGGAAATTCAGCAAAGGTTTGAGCCATGTCGGTAAAAATCCGCTGTATATTTTCCCCGCTGAAAAGATTCACGGCTTCGATGTCATCGCCGGTTCCGGGGTGGGTTACACTGACACCTGCCAGCGCACTGACCAGCGATGCAAGCATTACCAATCCAATGATTATCACAAATACGGTAACCGGGTCGGGCAGTTTGTTGCCTGCTATTTCGATCAGGTTCAGAAATTTGTCAAAAAGCGAGCTTTTGCCCTCATCCTTTGGGGCTTCATTTGCAGGTTCGTTCTTTTCTTCAGCCACGTTGATTCACCTTACATTTCAGTTGAGGAATACCTGCTGAAAATAAGGGTTTCACAGGTGTTTGCAAGCATAAAATGGGAAATTGGGAAACCCAATTGATTTAAACCTTTTTGTTATTTCTGAACATTTGAAACTTGCCTGTTTACTTGATTTAATTTCAATCATACCCAAAAACATGGTCTGGTCTTTCAATTTTGACAATCATCATTGAACAAAATTCATCGAGCAAAACAGCTGCATTCTATTTGTTTTTTACGATTCCCCCCTTATAAACATTTTGCATTTACAACGGTTTTTTGACTTTTTATAAATTTACATGTTTACTGATTTAATACATTCTTGAGGCTGTTAAATGAGTTTTTATAAATCACCTTTAAAAAACGATGGCTGATAGCTGAATGCTGGCAGCCTTATAATGAATCAAAATCCGAAACAACATGAGAACTCTCACCTACATCACTTTCATTTCTCTTTCACTACTTATTTTTTCTGGTTCCCAGCTCATAACAGATCAAGCTGATGAAAAAGAATGGATCTATCTCTTTAATGGAGAAAACCTGGATGGCTGGGACATCAAAATTGCGGGCTATGAACTGAATGACAATTTCAACAACACATTCCGTGTGGAGGATGGCCTGATGAAAGTTTCCTATAATGATTACGATGAATGGAATGGTGAACTCGGTCATATTTTCTACGAGGAACCCTTTTCACACTATAAGCTGATTGTAGAATATCGATTTACAGGCGAACAAGTACCCGGCGGACCGAACTGGGGCTGGCGAAACAACGGCATTATGATGCACAGCCAGCCCGCAGAAACGATGGGTTTTAATCAGAACTTTCCCATTTCGGTGGAAATGCAGCTTTTGGGTGGCGATGGCGAAGAGGAACGCACAAACGGCAACTTATATTCACCGGGAACACAGGTTAAAATAAACGGTGAACTTGTAACAGATAATTGGGTAGAGTCGGATGCCGGCACCTATCACGGAGACCAGTGGGTACGGGCAGAAACCGTGGTGCTGGGCGACTCTCTGATTCAGCACATTCTTGAAGGTGAAGTGGTCCTTGAATATTCAAAACCGCGAATGGGCGGCGGTGGTGTGAGCGGATACGACCCCGTCTATAAAGTGGATGGAACTCCGATAACAGAGGGGCACATTGCACTGCAGGCTGAGAGCCATCCCACACACTTCCGGAAAATCAAACTTCTGAAACTGAAAGGCTGCATGAACCCTGATTCTCCGGCCTACCGCTCCTGGTATGTTGTCCCGGCCCCGGATGATTGTGATTAGTCTCTTTAAAACCAATCACTACAACCTCTTAACATACTCAGATTTCATTCCCATTTCACAAAACCCGTCAATTTCGCAATCGATTATACGAAGCATACTCGGAATCAGCCCGGCGGAGACACGGTCCTTACGCCATTTTTTCACTTTTCACTTTTCACTTTTCACTTTTTACTTTTC
>SLGL01000255.1 GCA_007123785.1 Balneolaceae bacterium | reverse complement strand
GGAATTGATGAATGTACAGGAAACCTGGATCGACGGAAACGCTGTTTTCAAAGATGGAGTGGTTCAATTTCCGAAAATCAAAGCCCGGCGAATTAATAATTTCAAACCGTATGATACCGCCCCTGATGATTATAAACTCCGTTCAAATAAAGAAAAACAGGAAATTATTGTTGCTCAAGACGGTGAACTGATTACCGGCAGAGAAACTGCTGTTTTGAACATTCAAAATGGTGAAGTTCTGGCTGAACCTGATCGCGACATCCTGAAAATTGCTGTAATAAACCGATACGAAAAACAGCCTCCCGCAGTGGGATTCATTAAAAACTTTGGCCTTGAAAATGGTGCGATCGCCTCATCCGTGGGGCACGACTCTCATAATATCATCGCTATTGGAAGCAGTGACGAGTATCTGAGCCGGGCAGTCAACCTGATCATGCATAATCAGGGCGGTATTTCGGCCGTTCACGGAGGTAGAGAAGATGTTCTTGCCCTGCCCATCGGGGGAATTATGAGTGATGATAACGGAGAAACTGTTGCAAAGGGTTATGAAAGGCTCAGTAGAATATCCCGCGAAATGGGAAGCGAACTAAAGGCTCCATTTATGCTGATTTCATTTATGGCCCTGCTGGTTATCCCCAGCCTGAAAATGAGTGACAAGGGACTTTTTGACGGGGAAGTTTTTGAATTTGTAGAACAGTAATTTTTTACGGCCGGTACAATCTTGTGACAGAATCAGGCAAACATATTCTCGCCATCCTACAACCAGTTCTGATTCCCAATCTTCACGACCTGGCCACAATCCAGGCTTCACATACTGTTGTATTGCAAGATACTGAACAGTGGTCGCGCAAAGGACGTGTTCACCGGGCTAAAATCCGCACGCCCGAAGGAACTCAGTATCTGAATGTACCTGTTCACACCCAAGACCGTAAAAAAGCAATTCGTGAAGTCCGGATTGATCACTCACAATCCTGGATCCCCCTGATATTGCGTGCCATTGAATTCAATTACCGTAACAGTGTTTACTACGATTTTTATGAACCGGAAATCCGTGCTGACTTCACATCGGCACGGGATGAGGAATACCTCTTACCTTTCGTTCTGAGCATGAGAAAAAGACTCTTTCAATTTCTTCAAGTTAAAATCAGATCAGAGATCTCTCTCGCTTCGAAAATTCCGGATTACACACCCGACCCCGACCGGTTTGCTAAAAAACTGAGAGCCGACATCTATTATCAGGAAAAAAATGCGCGGCATTATCAGCGGCAGGGCAATAACAGGATTGACATAGACTTCGCCCATCCCGTTTACCGCCAGCATTTTGAGGGATTTGAACCGTATTGTTGTCTGCTCGATCTGCTGTTTCAGTACGGACCTGAGAGTTTCCGGATCATTGATGAATTGTAGCAATTATTAAACCGTATATCGAAAGCAACACTTCAATTTGCTACGCTCAGTTGTCGCCAGCTCTTAAAAATGAAGAGAAAATGCGAAATACCGGCATCTATTTTATTTAAATCTAACAAATAATTGCCTGCGGATTTCATTATCTTTAGACGCAAAATATATTTAGCCATCAATCTGCAGAGTGAAAAAACTGGTCGTATTTGCTTCGGGATCTGGAAGCAATTCTCAGTCAATTATTGACGCATCAGAGCGTAAGGAGTTAGGAGCAACAGTTGCCGGGCTGATTACCGATAGTGATGATATCGGTGCAATTGAACGAGCCCGTAAACACGAGATTCCTGTAAAAGTCATCTCCCCTTACGATTCACAAACTTTTCCTGGTGAGCTTAAAAACCAACTTGCCTTGTGGAAACCAGACTTGATTGTTTTGGCCGGATATCTGAAAAAAATTCCTGATGAAATTGTGAAAACCTATTCAGATAAAATTATAAACATCCACCCTGCACTTCTTCCTAAATTTGGTGGCAAAGGTTTTTACGGCCTGAATGTTCACCGTGCTGTAATCAACGCCGGTGAAAAAGTTTCCGGATGTACTGTGCACTTTGTTAATGAGGAATACGACCGGGGAACTATCATCGCACAGAAAAAAGTTCCTGTTTCGTCCACCGATACCCCCGAAACCCTGGCAGCCCGTGTTCTCAAAGCGGAACATGATTTGCTGCCTTCAGTAATAAAAAAAATATTCAACCCAAACGACTAATTACGTGCCTTTAAAACCACTTCTCTCCCTTCCTGAAAATCCGTTGCCAATAAAACGAGCTCTTATTTCAGTTTCCAACAAAACCGGAATTGAGAAATTTGCAAAAACACTTCATCAGTTCGGTGTGGAAATCATTAGCACCGGGGGAACGGCAAAAACGCTCCGGAAAGAGGGCATTCCTGTTACCGATGTAAGCGAAATCACTCATTTTCCTGAATTCCTTGACGGAAGAGTAAAAACGCTGCATCCCAAAATTCACGGGGGAATCCTGGGGCGAACCAGCCATCAGCAGGATCTTGACGAAATGGAAAAGCTTCACATCACCCCCATAGAGCTTGTTGTTGTAAATCTCTACCCGTTTAAAAAAACTGTGAATGACCTTGAAGTAACGCCGGCTACAGCCACCGAGCATATCGACATCGGAGGGCCGGCCATGATCCGCGCTGCAGCCAAAAACTTTGCTCATATCTGTGTGTTAACCAATCCGAAGCAATACGATGAATTCTTGCATGAGCTGACCAATAAGGAGCAGATCTCTTTCGGATCAAGGCGTAAACTCGCCCGAAAAGCATTTGAACATACGGCTGATTACGATGTGGCCATCAGCCGCTATTTTAACCGGATGGAAGAGATAGATTTACCCGATAAACTCTCCGTATCGTTCCCAAAATCCGGCAACCTGCGATATGGTGAAAATCCCCATCAAAAAGCGTCTGTTTACGGAGATCAGGATAGATATATCGATTGTTTTCACGGTAAAGATCTTAGTTACAACAATTATCTCGACATAGACAGCGCTCTCGATCTGATGGCTGATTTCCGTAATGAAGAGCCGACCGCAGCAATTTTCAAACACACAGTGCCCTGCGGAGTCGCGACCGGAAACAGCCTGAATGAAGCTTACAAACGCGCCTTTAAAACCGATACTGTTTCCCCTTTCGGCGGCATAGTAATTGTAAACAGGCCACTCGATCTGGAGTCTGCCAAATCCATCGATTCTATTTTT
>SLGL01000098.1 GCA_007123785.1 Balneolaceae bacterium | reverse complement strand
GCACAGGGAAATCAGATTCTCAGTGACGAAATTCTTAAGGAACTCCGCACTTTCTGCGAAGTACAGATCGAAGAGAACCTGTCACTGATCGCATTGGTTGGCAATAACCTGGATGCCACGGCCGGACTTAGCGGTCCGGTTTTCGGATCGCTGGAAAATGTAAATGTCCGGGTGATCTGTCATGGCGCCAGTTCTCACAACTTGTGCTTTTTAGTTGAGGAAAAAGAAGCTGAGGAAGTTGTGCGGGTATTACACGATAGATTTATAACTAAAAAAATCAAAGCTTGAAAAAACAAACAAGATATGCCGTAATCGGCACGGGAAAAACAGGTGGAACGGTAGCAGACCATTTGGGCGATCAGGCCGTTCGGTTTGATGAATTTAACCGCCCTGTTCCCGAAGCATTGAAAGAAACCGATATTGCCATTATTTTTGTGCCCGGAAATGCCGCAAAAGAGGTGGTTAGGGTTGTATTGGAAGCCGGGATCCCTGCCGTTTGGGGAACCACAGGATATGAATGGCCGGCTGAACTTCCTGAAAAAGTAAAGCAAGCGAACGCAAAGTGGATTATCGGATCCAATTTTAGCTTGGGTATGAACCTTATAAGAAAGGCGATTGCAATCTTTGGAAAAGGGTCCGGACTGCTGAAGGAGCCGCAATTTCATATTCATGAAGTGCACCACGTTCAGAAACAGGATGCACCCAGCGGAACAGCCATTTCCTGGCGTGAGTGGCTGGGAAAAGATGCGGTGATCTCCTCCGACCGGCAGGGCGATGTAAAAGGAATTCATAATCTGCATATCAAAACAGCCGGGGAATCAATCTATTTGAAGCACGAAGCTCACAACCGGTCGGTTTTTGCCGAAGGCGCTATCTGGACGGCCGATTATCTGCTCACAAATTCTGACATAACACCGGGTATCTACAAATTTTCTGATATCTTTGACCGCGCATACAGCGAATTATTATGACTGAGACAACACTTTGGACGGCATTGGTAACACCAATGCATGGTGATGGTAATATCCATTTTAAAGATCTGGAAACCCTTGTACGCAAACAGGAAGCGGCCGGGAATGGTATTTTAATCCTGGGAAGTACCGGCGAGGGACTCGCCCTTGGGGATGATGAAAAAAAAGAGGTGGTTGATTTTGTCTCAGATCTCTCACCCAGCGTACCTGTTATGGTAGGTGTAGGCGGATTTAATCTGAAGAAACAGAAAGAGTGGATCGACTACTGTAATCAAAAAAATACAGATGCCTTTCTTGCCGTTGCACCTCTTTACTCAAAACCGGGGATAAAAGGTCAAATTGCCTGGTTTAAGGCGTTACTGGATGAGTCTGACAAACCATGTATGATCTATAACATACCATCGCGTACAGGCATGAAACTTTCCCCTGATGTACTGGAAACACTTGCTGGTCATGATAATCTCTGGGCGGTGAAGGAGGCAAGCGGCAACATCACAGAATATCAGCAGTTCCGTGCAGCCGTTCCCGGAATTCCGCTATTCAGCGGGGATGATGCTATGCTACCTTTCTTTGCAGCAGCAGGGTGTGGAGGGCTGGTTTCAGTTGCTTCCAACGTTTGGCCGGAAGAGACCGGATTATATGTCAAAAAATGCCTCTCAGGAGACACCCGTTCTCTTTTTCCGCTCTGGACCGAGGCCGTTAAAGTTCTGTTTTCGGCTTCAAATCCTATACCGGCCAAATGCCTGCTCAGAGAAAAAGGATGGATCACGAGCTCCGTACTCAGGCCGCCTCTTACGGAACGTGAATTATCTTCCACGCAACAGCTGCTGACTATAGACGACTTAATTAAGAACTGGTATCAAAAAAACAGGTAAGAAATTTTATGGACTGGAAAACAATACTCGATCAGCTTGAAAATGGAACCGTTCGTGCTGCCAATCCCGATGGCGATACATGGAAAGCCAATATTGAGGTTAAAGAAGCGATTCTCGCATCGTTCAAGGAAGGGAAAAATGTAAATTACGGCGGTATTTACGATGGATTTGTAGACCGTGACACCATCCCCCCGCGAATGTTTGATGCTGCTGATGGTGTAAGGCTTGTGCCCGGAGGTTCATCGGTTCGCCGCGGTGCGTATGTGGCAAGCGGAGTTATTATAATGCCTCCTGCCTACATAAATATCGGTGCTTATGTAGATGAAGGCACAATGGTAGACAGCCATGCCTTGGTGGGATCATGTGCTCAGATTGGAAAAAATGTTCATCTGTCTGCGGGTGTTCAGATTGGTGGTGTCCTGGAGCCTGTTGGCCTCAGTCCAGTGGTGATCGAGGATGACTGCTTCCTTGGGGCCGGTGTGGTTGTTGTAGAAGGAATTCTTGTTAAAAAACGAGCTATACTGGCACCCGGTGTTATCTTGTCGAAATCTGTGCCGGTGTATGATTGTGTGAATAAAATCGTGTTGAAAAAAGGAGCGGCAATTCCCGAAGGTGCCGTTGTGGTTCCCGGCACCCGTCCGGCCGGCAACAAATGGGCCACAGACCATGGCCTGTCCGTCTCCTGCCCGATCATTATCAAGTACAGAGATGAAGGAAGTGATGCTTCTCTTGAACTCGAAGATGCCCTGCGATAAAAAAATTCTGTAAGGAAATCGAATTTTTCGGTTCTTATAGATAGAACATTAATAAAAAAATGAGGAAATCATTATGAGTTCATTAAATAAAGCAATGGTAATCGGAAGACTGGGCCAGGACCCGGAAGTACGCTACACACAATCTAATACAGCTGTTGCCACACTGAGTGTTGCAACCACAGAACGATACAAAGATCGAAACGGTGAGTTACAGGAAAACACCGAATGGCACCGGATTGTTGCCTGGGGAAGACTTGCCGAAATTTGTCAGCAATACCTTAAAAAGGGCTCACTGGCCTATTTTGAAGGCCCTATTCAGACCCGTGAGTGGGAAGATAAAGACGGACAGAAGCGCTACACCACAGAAATAAAAGCGCTGAATATGCAGATGCTCGACAGTCGCGGCTCAGGTGGCGGCGGACAATCTGGCCAAAGCAGCAATCAAAAACCGGCAGGCACCGTAGAAATCGACGACTCGTTTGATGATATGGATGACGATCTGCCGTTTTAATCCCAGAATTTTCGTACATTTAAAGGTGATGGTCAAAACTTTGATCGTCACCTTTTTTTGTACATATTTCACATTATTGAATCCTGTTAACCAATCCAACGTTTTTGGAAACGATAGATGAACCTCCGGGTAGCCCTGTTGTTTTGACAATTAAATTTTTGTTTCTGCTAATTACTGAACAGGCAGAAACACTTCATTATGGGGGGACTCTGATTGAACTGGGTGTGATGCTTGCCGGACTGTTAATCAGTGCGCTGTATTCTGGTTCCGAAGTGGCCTTCTTTTCACTGGTAAACCAGCTCGATAAACTGAAAGAGAGTGAAAAAAACAGAGCCAAAGATGACCGTATCCTTAAAATGCTTAACAAGCCAAGGCGTCTGCTGGCAACCATTCTCATCGGAAATACATTTGCCAATATTGTCAGCTCTGTTTTGGCAGCGGTCATTGCCGGTAAAATAGCCATTCATTACGGCCTGTCGATGACATTGGTTTATACCATCGAAATAGTGGTTCTTACCTTTATGATTTTAATACTGAGTGAAATCACGCCGAAAATTATTGCCATTAATAATCCGCTGAAAGTGGCCCGGTGGATGAGTACGTTTATCTATGTGAATTTTATTTTGCTCACACCGGTTTCGAAATTAATTGCAAACAGTACTATGACGCTTGAAAGAAATCTGCCCAAACCCGACAACAAAATGACGGCTGAAGACCTGAAAGCTATGGCCGAAATGGGTGAAAAAGAAGGCTCCATCAAAGGTGATGAGAGGGAAATCATCGAAAATGTGATTGAGTTCGGTAATACCACAGTGCGTGAAATTATGACTTCCCGCGTTAATATCGTTGCCGTTTCGGTGGAATCGACACTGCCGGAAGTCATCGGCCTGATCCGGGAAAAAGGCCTCTCGCGAATGCCTCTCTTCGAAAATGATCTGGACTCCATTCTTGGGGTGATCTATTCAAAAGATGTGTTGCCCTACATTAACACAGACATGGAAAAAAGTGTTATTAACTGGAAAACCATCGCCCGAAAAGCACTTTTTATCCCGGCCACTAAAAAACTCGATGATCTTTTGCGCGATTTTCAGCACGAAAAAACCCACATGGCTATTGTTGTGGATGAGTACGGGGGCACCGAAGGAATTGTAACACTTGATGATATTCTGGAAGAGATTGTCGGTGATATCGGTGATGAATATGACGAGGAAGAGGAAAAACTTTATACCAAATTTAAAAGCGGTGTATACATTTTTGATGCAAAAATCGATCTCGATGATCTTGACGAGATTATGGGAACATCTATTTCTGCCTCCGATGATGAATTCGAAACTCTTGGCGGTCTCATCTATCATCTCACCGAACGTATCCCTAATGTGGGTGAACGGGTTCAGTATAAAAACATTGAACTTACGGTTCACTCCGTAAAAAACAACCGCGTAAAAAAACTGAGAGTAAAACCTGTTTCGGCATCCAGGGTGTAATCCGAAAATATGACACACTTTTCTGTGAAATCATCTTCGCATCCTCAAATCAAAAAAAACTTTGATCTTACCTCTTTCAATACGTTGGGGCTGCCTTCGAAAGCTGCCCGGTTTGTTGAGGCCTTTTCAACTGATCACCTTTTAAAACTGCACGAACAGGCCTTTTTTCAAGAGGAGTTCCCCTTTGTTCTGGGCGGTGGAAGTAACGTTCTGCTGAAGGATTATCTGGATATATCCGTGCTTAAAAATTCCATTTCAGGCAAAAAGGTTATTAAACAGGATGATAGTTTTGTGTGGATCGAAGCAGGAGCGGGAGAAAACTGGCACGAGCTTGTCGACTGGGCTGTAGAGCAGGATTTTGGTGGCATCGAAAATCTGGCCCTGATTCCGGGAACGGTGGGTGCGGCACCGATCCAGAATATCGGGGCGTACGGTGTGGAACTGGATCAGGTGTTCGAATCGCTTGAGCTTTTTGATATGCGTACCGGAAAGCTGCACACGTACTGCCGCGAAGAGTGCGGATTTGGCTACCGCGACAGCATTTTCAAACATGAACTGAAAGGGCGGGTGATTGTTACGAAAGTGGTACTAAGACTTACAAAGATAAATCACATTATCCACTCTTCGTACCGATCCCTGAATGATTTCCTCCGGGAGAATAATATTACAAAACCGGAAATCGGGGATATTTTTGATGCGGTAGTGGCAATTCGCCGTTCGAAGCTGCCTGATCCCGCAGATCTTGGAAATGCAGGAAGTTTTTTTAAAAATCCTGTTGTAGAACGGGCTGCGCTGGAGCCGATTCTACATGAATATTCTGATATACCTTACTTTGAGATGGAGGGAGAAGTGGTAAAAATCCCTGCCGGCTGGCTGATCGAAAAAGCCGGTTGGAAGGGCAGGCGAGTGGGTAATGTGGGAACCTATGAAAACCAGGCACTCGTTATTGTTAATCACGGTGGAGCGACAGGCGAAGAGATTTACGAACATGCCATGAGAATTAAAGCATCGGTGAAAAAGCTGTTCGGCATTGATCTGGTACCCGAAGTGAATATTGTTCAATAACATGACAAAAGGCTCGGAAGATTTTCTGATTAATGATCATCTGTTTAATCAGGGCTTGTCCTGCCCGCTCAAAATCCGCCACATTTTACGATATCATGACCTGCATTCCGGGAAACCGGTATACAGGCAGCGAAACAAACTCAATCTGCGCGATGCAGTTGCTTTGCGATTTTCAAATCGCAAGTTTACGCCGGATCATCTTGAAATCGCTCTGAAAAAGACCGGGACCTGGCTAAAAGATGAAGAAGTGGCCGTTTGCGGAGCTGTTCTGCAAGCGGGGAACCTGATCACACGCATCCCGATTCTTGTGAAAAAGGGGCGGGAACTCACTATAATTCAAATTCATGGAAAGCTTCGGAAACAGTCTCAGCGAAGTACTATAGAGACGGCGGGTAAAAAAAGAAGCATGGCTGTTTACCTGGTAAAAGCAGCCTATCGCACAGAAGTAGTTCAGCGTTGTTTTCCCGGTATGACGGTAGAGGTGCAATTTGTATTCCCAAACAAAGACTTTCGCTCAACAGTGATCGGATTAAACCGGATCAGGGATTTTGAAGTAATTACCGCCCATGAGAAATCCAGGTTTGAGGAAAACCTGGATCGCCTTTTTTCAACTGTGGATGCGACTGTGGGTGTCAATGAAGTTTTGAATTCTGTTCCGGAATGGGTGGCTCATCCGAAATTTGAGAATTGTTCTGTTTCAGAGGTTATCAGTAGTTTACTATCGGATGGTGATGATCTCAGCCATCTTGAAACCGGGATCCACAAAGCGTGCAAGTACTGTAAGTACAGGAAGCCAGGTGTGGAGAGAGGGGGATGCTGGGAGACTTTTTTTGCGCCGGAAGCCGTATCGAGGCCAGACAAGCATATTTTTGAATTGATGGGGCACGGTAATACTCTTGAATCGGGAAATGGTGTCTATTATCAGGAAAAGGTTGAGATAACAGACGGGCTTCATTCCTTCGAACTGATGAAAAAATATGGCGGACCCAAAATCACTATTCAGCAGCGCAGAAATCTTCAGATTTTGAGCACTAAAAATGAAACCGTACCTGAACTCTGGCTGAAACCGGGCCTTAAAAAATTATCAGAACTGAAATTCCCCCTCCATTTCATCGATTTTGAAGCCGCCACCTATGCACTGCCAATGAAACGTGGAGTTCATCCTTATGAACCTGTCTATTTTCAATTTTCGTGCCACTCGTTAGGTAAAGATGGACAGATTACGCACACTGAATGGCTTGATAAAGATCCTGAAAGGCCTGACCCA
Organism: Balneolaceae bacterium; assembly: GCA_007123785.1. Classification (GTDB taxonomy): domain Bacteria; phylum Bacteroidota; class Rhodothermia; order Balneolales; family Balneolaceae; genus Rhodohalobacter. The sequence continues at coordinate 4,939 of SLGL01000098.1, read as the reverse complement.
CACACCGAATTTACTGATCAACTTGCACAAATCCCCGGTATTTTTGAAGGAACTTTGATTCAGTATTCCCCCTTTGAAAAGCAAGGTATCAACAACCTGATCCGGGATTTTCGCCGGAATTCGATGCTTCATATCAAACAGATCGAACTTCTTGAAGAGATTCGGGCAGGCCGTGGTGAAAACAGTGAGTTCAGATTTATGGATCTGAATGCACTGCTTCGGGATTATTATCATAACCATTTTCTGGATGACGGGCTGGGATTAAAACAGATTTTGAAAAGCGTATTGGAATGGGAAAAAGCATATGGAAACATAGATAAGAAAGAGATTGAAAAGCTGAGTAATCCATATCTCGATATCCAATCAAATGGTTCGAAGATTACGGATGGATCTTCTGCAATGAATGCGTGGGTTGCCATGAAAAATGGTCTGCTCACACCTGAAGAGAAGGAGTTTATCCCGAAGGTATTAAAAAAATATTGCGCTCTCGATTCCTATTCAATGGTGTTGATATACAGACATATCGTGGATCTTCTAAAAAAAATGGGTGAAGAAGATTTAATTTTATAAAAAAGTGCAGAGTCTGTTTTCAGGAAACATTCCCTGAATTTTAAGTGTTAGAATCGACATAAACCCTGCGAAACCGTACCTTAAGGAGTCGCTGCAAAATAAAATTCTTTTATAATGAAAAGGCTGTTTACTTTACTTCTGTCGTTTTTGCTCATTTTCATGTTTACTGGTTCCTGTGTAGTTCAGGAGAGCCCGATTACCGGAACCAAGCGCGCCTATGCCTATTCCTGGAACCAGGAAGTACAGATTGGCCAGGAAGTTGACCGGGAGATTGTAGCCGAGTTTGGCATATATGAAAACGAGGGTGTTGGAGACTATTTTAATCGTATCAGCCACGAAATTCTTGAAAACAGTCACATGAGAAGGCCTGAAACGGCAGAGCGCTTCCGTGAAACCGAATTTACATTCCGCGTGCTGGACAGTCCCGTAGTGAATGCTTTTGCATTGCCCGGCGGTTATGTCTATGTAACACGCGGCCTGATGGCTCACATGAATAACGAAGCCCAACTGGCCGTAGTGATCGGTCATGAAATTGGCCATGTTGCGGCGAGGCATGCATCGCAAAGGGGATTGCAGCATGCCATAGGCCAGGTTGTGGTTATTGGAGGTGCTATTATCGGCCAGGAACTTTTCGGCCTTCCCGGTGAAGGTATTCTCAACCTCAGCAGCACAGCCGCACAGCTTCTTTTTCTGAGTTACAGCCGGAATCATGAACGGGAATCGGACCGGCTGGGGGTAGAATATGCTGCAAAAACCGGTTACGTGGCGGCCGAAGGGGCTGCATTTTTTACCAGTTTGAAACGCATTTCCGAAAGATCAGGCCAGGCTATTCCCAATCTTTTGTCTACCCACCCCGATCCCGGTGAGCGGGAGCGTAACATTCCGCGAAAAGCAGAAGAGTGGCGCCAGCAGGGGTATGAGCAAACCATCTTTAACACCGATGAATATATGCAGCTATTGCATGGAATGACTTACGGTGAAAATCCACGGCAGGGTTTCCGTGAAGACGGAAGATATTATCATCCCGACCTGGAATTTTATTTTCCAATCCCCGAAAACTGGCAGCTTATCAATCAGCCCACACAGGTTGTGTTGTTGAGTCCAAATAATGAGGCTGTATCCATTCTCAGGATCGACAGTCAGTCAACCTCTGCAAGGGAGTCTGTTCAGCAATTTTTGAGTAATAATAATATTGATACGGAAGATCAGCGCTCTGCCCAAAGCGGTAACCTTACAGCGTACGAAGCCAACTTTTCCATTCAGAATGAAGGAGAAACACTCGGTGTCAATGTGTATGCCGTGGAGTATGGCGACAGGGTTTACCGATATATCAACTACACAAGTGAAAACCGGTTTAATAATTTTAAACCACGATTTGATGAAATAACCGGTGGTTTTGCCCAATTAAATGATGAACGGATTTTAAATATCAATCCGGTTACACTGCGTGTCACTCAGGTTGAAAGCAATACCCGTTTTCGTGATCTTCTTCCATCATCCCTGCCGATGAATATTGATGCCGAAGAGATCGCTATTGTAAACCAGGTGCATATGGATGATATGATTGAGGCCGGGACCTACATAAAAATTCCTGTTCAATGACTGAAGTTATTAATTGACAGATGAACACCGGTACAGGTTTTTCGCTTGTGCCCTACCTCATCACCCGTGTGCCTTTTCTTTAAAATCTACAACAAAACTAACAGAACAAACCAACAATATGATAGAACGATATTCCCGGCAGCAGATGACCGAAATTTGGACCGAACAGAACCAGTTTCAGGCGTGGCTTGATGTGGAACTTGCCGCATGCCGGGCATGGAGTAACATCGGGAAAATCCCTTCTGAAGATGTTGACCGGCTTTATGATAACGCCTCATTCGATATATCCCGGATCAAAGAAATAGAAAAGGAGACCCGCCACGATGTGGTAGCATTTACGAGGGCTGTTTCCGAAACGCTGGGAGATGAAAAAAAATGGGTTCATTACGGCCTGACTTCAACCGATGTGGTGGATACTGCAAATGGTTACCGCCTGAAACAAGCCAATGACCTTTTAAAAGAGGGGCTGAGCCGGTTTACTCAAGCCCTGGCCGATAAAGCCCGCGAATACAAACTGACCGTAATGATGGGGCGCACACACGGCGTTCACGCTGAGCCGACCACTTTTGGGCTTAAATGCGCGCTCTGGTATGCTGAAATGCAGCGGAATCTTGAAAGATTCGAAAATGCTGCTTCGGATGTCGAGTTTGGAAAGCTTTCCGGCGCGGTAGGTACCTTCGCGCACATTCCGCCCGAAGTGGAAAAAATGACATGCGAAATTTTGGGTATAAGTCCGGCACCGATTTCTACCCAAACGCTTCAGCGCGACAGGCACGCATACTATATGTCGGTATTGGCATTAATCGGTTCAACTTTGGAAAAAATTGCAGTAGAGGTTCGTCATTTACAGCGTACAGAACTTCGGGAAGCAGAAGAGTTTTTCAGAAAAGGGCAAAAGGGGTCATCGGCCATGCCGCACAAACGCAATCCCATCAGTTCAGAAAATATTACAGGATGTGCCCGTGTATTACGGGGATATATGGTTTCAGCGTTTGAAAATATTCCGCTTTGGCATGAGAGGGATATTTCGCACTCATCGGTGGAACGAATCATTCTGCCCGATGCTACTATTCTGCTTGATTATATGCTGCACCGCTTTTCCGGTGTAATTGAGAAACTGATGGTCTATCCTGAAAATATGCAGGAAAATATGGAAAAAACGCATGGGCTGGTCTATTCACAACGGCTGCTTTTGATGCTCATCGAAAATGGACTCTCCCGCGAACTTGCGTATGATACAGTTCAGCCCCTTGCGATGAAAGCGTGGGAAGAAAAACGCCCGTTTCGGGAGCTGGTCGAAGCAGATTCTACCATCAAAGAAAATCTTTCTACTGTCGAAATTGAAGATGCGTTTGATGTGAACCACCACACCCGGCGGGTAGATGAGATTTTTGAGAGAGTGGGTTTGTGAGTTGTGACTGGCTGCTTGCAGGTTAAGAATATGCTAACTTTCTCTTTTTCAGAACAGTTAAAAGCCATAAAAGAGAATAAATTTTAGGCAGAAAGTTTTTATAAAGAGGGGTGACATAAAGATGTCACCCATGCCTGGTACATTGCTTGTGAACATTAACAAAACACACAAAGCAATGATCAACGCAGTCAAAAAATCCGCCCGAAATAGAGCAGCAAATCCTGCACTTCTTACCATTTTCAAAAAAGCGGAAAAGGAGCACCGCAAAACCGAAGAGATGTTCGACCTGATCGGTTGGGGTGAACTTCCCGCTGAACTGAAATTCACGATTGAAGATGATGTGAAAGGGTATATGGATGAACTTCACGGCCGTTACTCCACCAGCTGCCCGCTCGTACAGCGCCGCCGTGAAAGTGTAGATTTCTGGGTTAAAAGCTACCTCGATGAAATCTGTTCCCTCGAAACGGCTTTAGAAGCACTGAAAGTTTCCAAAATCTGAAATTCAGATTTAAAATGGGTCATTATTCACGCTTTAAACTTTGAGGCTGACACCTTGTCTACAAGCAGAGCCTTTTTTAAAGAAGAAATCTTCGCAGGAGGCAGGGGACGGGATGACACGGTAAACTCAGAAATCACTCTCTAAACTCTATTCCTCCATTTCCAGCACCAGCTTGAAAAAGATATGATTCAAATACCAGATCAAATACCAGGATATCGCTGACAAGTACCGTATCTGCCAGGATTTGTATTCATAAACCTGCTGTCACCGATGTGTTCTGTTGAAATCCAGAGAGAGAGGCGCTGTCTGGCTGAAGTTTAGAATGGATAGCGCTAGCTGAAAGGTCCGGGCCTCCCTGTTTTCTCCCAACCGGAGATCAGGGAAGGGCCGGTCCTCTTTTGGAAAGAAAATTTATTTCCCGAATCGGGTAATATAGTTCTGCTGGTTTTTTTATCTTTACAAAAATGTAAACCAAGCGAATTTTTCATGAAAAACTCCCCGCCCTTCGACAGTATTACCCGACAGGGATTAACCTACGATGATGTTCTGCTCGTGCCGGCATATTCCTATATGCTTCCCCGCGATGTAGATACAAAAGTTCAGCTCACTCCCACTCTTACGTTGAATATTCCCATACTCAGTGCGGCAATGGACACCGTTTCCGAATACCGGCTTGCTATTGCCCTCGCAAGGGAGGGAGGTATTGCAATGCTGCACAAAAACATGTCTATCGAAGATCAGGCAGAGCATGTGCGCCTTGTTAAAAGAAGTGAAAGCGGCATGATTGTGGATCCTGTTACACTTCCGGCCGATGCAACTGTAAAAGATGCCCGTGCATTGATGAAAAAGCACAAAAT
>SLGL01000165.1 GCA_007123785.1 Balneolaceae bacterium | reverse complement strand
TTTTTCTTTATTTTTTTAATCAATCTAAAATCTGTATCATTTTCATCTTTTCCTAAGAAAACCCCCCAAGCAGAAATAGAATTTTCTCCGTCATTTACAATCTTTTATAAGTAACATTATGACAGGTCCGCTTCATCTGCCAGAAATTTCCGCATCAACGCTCTTAATTTTATAAATTGAACTTTGATATTTCAAATCAAACTACTCTACAACATGACTAAAAAATCTACCCCCCAATTTCTCCGTTGTACCCTTGGCCTGATTTTTTTGATTGCTTCTGCAGCTCTGTTTACAAACTGTGATGAAGTGATTGAAGAAGAACGCCACATTTTATTTATTGCCGGTGATCCCTCACACGGCTTCGGAAATCATGAACATCTGGGTGGCTCCACACTGCTTGCTGCAACTATTGAAGAAGCCGATGTGGGAGCTACCACCACAGTCATCAGCGGATGGCCCGAGGATGAATCCATTTTTGATGATGTTCACAGCGTAGTAATCTACTCCAATGGCGGACCCGGCCACCCGATCATGGATCATCTCGAGAGCTTTCAGGAGGTGATGGACCGCGGCGTGGGATTCGTAACCCTGCACTACGCTGTTGAAGTTCCACCCGGAGAAGCCGGTGATCGTTTTCTGGAATGGCAGGGCGGTTACTTTGAAACCCACTGGTCGGTCAACCCGTTCTGGACAGCTGATTTCACCGAATATCCCCCCCATCCAATTACAAACGGCGTGGAACCTTTCCAGATTCGTGATGAGTGGTATTATCACATGAGATTTGCCGATGAGATGGCCGGAGTAGCTCCCATTCTTACCGATCTCCCCCCCGCTGAAAGCCTTATCCGGGATGACGGCCCTCACTCTAACAATCCATATGTAAGGGAAGCCGTTCTTGAAAATCAGGAAGAGCAGCATGTGGCCTGGGCTTATGAACGACCCAATAGTGGGCGCTCGTTCGGATTCACCGGCGGGCATTACCACTGGAACTGGGGACACAATCAGTTCCGGAGAGTGGTGGCAAATGCTATCGTCTGGACTGCAGGGATAGAGATCCCCGAAAACGGACTTCAATTTTCAACGATCACCGCTCTTCAGCTGGCCGAAATGACCGATGACCCCATTCCAGACGACTGGGATCATCAGGAGATTCAGGATATGCTGGATGAAGCCAACAACTGATTTTAAAAAGAACAAACTCAATCAAAGAAAATCATTTATTTATGTCTGATTCAAAAAAACCGATTTCCCGGCGCGATATGATTAAAGGCAGTGCGGCACTTTCTGCATCCCTCGCAGCCGGACTTTCCCTCCCAGGAACACTTAGTGCTTCCGGTGCCAAAAAGCGAGTTAAAGCTGTGCAAAACGACCGCATCAAACAGATTTTGGTCTCCTGGCCTTTCATGAGCTTTGGCGAAAACTGGAACCTGGAACAACTCTGCCAGGCCGCTGTTGACCTGGGTTGCCACGGCATCGAACTCGTTGGCCCGGATGAATGGCCCACCATGCAGGAGTACGGCCTGATCTGCGGCATGTCTGTCAACGGAATGCCCGATCCCCCCTTTGAAAAGGGACTCAACAATCCCCTTTATCGCGATGAAGTGATTGCAAAGACCAAACAGCGAATTCAGGAGTGTGCCGATGCAGGCGTGCCCAACGTGATCGCCTTTACCGGTTTCAAATACCGCGATCTTGACAATCCGGATGCCGGCGTGATTTCGCCCGATGAAGGAGCCGTTTACACTATTGAAGGCCTTAAAGAGCTGGCACTGGACGCTGAACGGCTGGGGGTAACCGTCTGCCTTGAACACCTGAACTCCAGGTATGAGAATGACGATTACAGAGGACATCCCGGCTACCAGGGTGATGACATAGATTACTGCGCTGATATTATCCGTCGTGTAGGTTCCCCCAACGTGAAGCTGCTGTTTGATATTTATCACGTGCAGATGATGAACGGTGATGTCATAGCCCGGATTCATGAATACGGCACCGACCTGATTGGCCATATCCATACCGCCGGGGTTCCGCACCGCCGCGAGCTGGATGACAAACAGGAACTGTTCTATCCGCCCATTATGGAAGCCCTGCTTGAGATCGGGTATGAAGGATATGTAGGACAGGAGTTCATTCCCACACGAGACCCGATGGAAGGACTGAGAGAAGCCATTGAATTGTGTGATGTTTAATTACACACCCACTCAAATCAAAAAGCCCCGGCGATTTTATCAGTCACCGGGGCTTTTTATTTTAAAACTGCTATATACTGATCAATCGTCAGTAAATGTAAATCTCATCAGAGTGCGGTTGCAATTACGAGAGCGATTACCGCAATCAGTTTCAGAAGAATGTTGAGAGAAGGACCGGATGTATCCTTGAGAGGATCGCCTACGGTATCACCGGTAACCGTTGCTTTGTGCGCATCGGAACCCTTGCTATAGGTTTTACCGTCGATCACAATATCGGCTTCAACCATCTTTTTGGCGTTATCCCACGCACCACCTGCATTGGCCTGGAAAATAGCCATCAGCACACCAACAACTGTTACACCGGCAAGCAGTCCGCCAAGTGCTTCTTTTCCGAAAATAAAACCAACCAGTACAGGTACAAGAACGGCCAGCATTCCCGGGGTTATCATTTCACGAAGTGCCGATTTGGTTGAAATCTCTACACACTTGCTGTACTCAGCCGTTCCATGAGCAGCATCGAAGGTCTTCTGATCTTCTTCTGACCACTCCTTCTGATCGATCCCTTCGTTCTTTCTCATTACTGCAAGAGCCGCTTTCAGTGGTTCAATGGTGTTGAACTGCCGGCGCACCTCTTCAATCATCGACTTGGCTGCGCGGCCCACAGCATTCATTGAAAGGGCAGAGAATACAAAAGCAAGCATACCGCCCACAAAGATTCCCGCCATTACGTTGGCTTCGGAAATATCGATACTGGTAATTCCTGCAGAAGTCATATATGCACCGAAAAGAGCAAGAGCAGTAAGCGCAGCAGACCCGATCGCAAAACCTTTTCCTATAGCAGCTGTTGTGTTTCCAACAGCATCCAATTTGTCAGTTCTTTCACGGACTTCAGGTGGAAGTTCACTCATCTCAGCGATACCGCCAGCATTATCAGAAATAGGACCGTATGCATCCACGGCGAGCTGAATTCCGGTGTTGGAGAGCATTCCCA
>SLGL01000374.1 GCA_007123785.1 Balneolaceae bacterium | reverse complement strand
GTTTTTTTACTTTAAATGAGCGTCCGGCAAGCTTCACAACAGCTTCCCCTTTTTCTTCAATCTCCTTTTTATGAGATTCAAAATGTTTTTCTACATGTTTCGGTTCGGAAGGTGCCCCGATAGTTACCACCGCTTTTGATGAGCCGATTTTGTGAGCCGCCTGAAGTACGGCCGCACCACCCAGCGAATGACCGATCAGAATAGAAGGCGACATATTTCTGGACTTTAAATAATTTGCCGCTGCTACAAGATCGTCTATGTTAGAGCTGAAATTGGTATCGGCAAAATCACCGGCACTTTCACCCAGTCCTGTAAAATCGAAACGGAGTGTTTCAATTCCTTTCTCAGCCAGAGCAGAGGTAATGTTCCCAACAGCTCTCAGGTTTTTTGAACAGGTAAAGCAGTGTGCAAAAAGGGCACAAGCACGAGATTCTCCTTCCGGCATATCAATACGTCCGGAAAGTTTTTCCCCTAAAGCTCCTTTGAAAGTAATTTTTTCTGATTTCATGGCTTTAATGTACTAATTTGGCGGAATGAATTCAGCAGTTATTTGCTTTATAAGGCTTTGCAGCCGAATAAGGTGTTGTTAACTTTGTGTGCCGGGCAAGCTTGTCTGGCAGGGGATATTTATGAACAAAGTAATTGTCATATTTTTAGACCATCTAAGATAGTATACATATAAAGTGATACCCGGATCTTTCAAAGACCGGGATAAACGGACAGGCTGTCCGTTGTACATTGCGTCAAAAAAGTAAACCTAAAATTTTAAAATATTCAGAGGAAACGGATCGGCGATCCGTTCTGCAGACTTATGTTCAAAGCCAGTTCAGACAATCCATTTCAGGGACCTCATCAAAAAACAGGAACTGTAACAGCTGGTGATAGCCCGGAAGATGCCAAAGCCGCTATGGTGATGGTTCACGGGCGCGGTGCTTCTGCAGAGAGCATTCTCACTCTTGCCAACGACCTGGGTGACACCTCAGGCTTTCATTTTGCAGCTCCGCGGGCAAGTCAATCTACCTGGTATCCTTATTCGTTCCTGGAACCCACGGTGCGTAATGAGCCGGGCCTCTCATCCGGACTTCAGGCCATTTTTGATATCATTGAAAACCTTGAATCCAGTGGATTACCCAAAGAAAAAATTATTTTACTGGGATTCTCTCAGGGAGCTTGCCTGGCATCGGAATTTGTGGCACGTCATCCCGCACGATATGGAGGATTAGTGGCACTCAGCGGCGGGTTGATTGGTAATTCGGTTGATGCCGATAATTACAGCGGCACGCTGGATGGGACACCGTACTTTGTTGGCTGTTCCGATATAGACCCGCATATCCCCGTTGAGCGGGTTCACGAGAGTGCAGCCGTTTTTGATAAGCTGAAGGCAGATGTTACTAAAAAAATATATCCGGGTATGGGCCACACCGTAAATGCCGATGAGATTGAAGAGGTAAATAAAATAATAGACCGTGTGCTATCGGCTCCTTGATTTGTTATTTTTGACGTGTTTAGTGGTTGAAATTTGTCGGATATCAATTACAAGCAGACTTCCGCATTCAGCTATCAGCAGATAAACCGGGAATTAAAGTACTGAGACCTTAATTTTAGGATAATTAAAACTTCCTCTTCTTTATTGAAGCATACAATTCACCGCTAAACGCATTATTTTGCGTTTTTATGATCTAACCTGCATAATTCAGGTTAACTGAACCCCAAAGCTATTTTGAATGCAAACCGTAGAAGAAACAATCTGGGAAGTGGTTTACGCCATTATGCCCATCACTGTTCTTGTTCTCATTCTACAGTACACCCTGATTTGGCTGCCGTTTGAATCGGTGCTGCAATTTTTAATTGGAGTAATTTTTGTATCAGTAGGGCTGGCCTTTTTTTTGATCGGCGTACATATCGGGCTCTTGCCGGTGGGTGAGATGATCGGATCGGCACTGCCTGGTACCGGTAAAGTGTGGGTGATTTTACTATTCAGTTTTATTCTTGGATTTGCCGTAACGGTGGCAGAGCCGGATGTGCACGTTCTCTCGGCATATGTTGATCAGGTTTCTGACGGCGGTATCGGAAAGTGGACACTTATTTTTCCCGTTGCTATCGGACTCGGTATTTTTGTTGCCCTTTCTATGGCACGAATTATATTTGAAATCTCTATTAAATGGCTTTTAATTGCCGGGTATATTGTGGTTTTTGCCCTTGCACTTTCACCCTGGATACCTGAAGAGTTTATTCCCATTTCTTTTGATGCGGGCGGGGTTACCACAGGCCCAATGGCTGTTCCATTTATCCTTGCTTTTGGAGTGGGAATTGCTTCAGTTCTTCGAAGTGACGATAAATCTGTCAACGGATTTGGACTGGTTGCGCTTGCCTCAATCGGCCCCTTAATTGCAGTGTTGCTGCTTGGAATCTTTTTAGGGTAGAAACTATGGATGTGAAAATTTTCTACGGATTTGGTGAAGTTCTTCAGGAAGTCTCTATGGCGCTGGTCCCACTGCTTCTCTTTTTTCTCTTTTTCCAGATTTTTATGCTAAAACTGCCCTGGAAAAAAGTAAAAGATATTATTATTGGAGTTGCATTGACGTTTATAGGCCTTGCCCTGTTTTTGCAGGGAGTGCATGTAGGTTTCCTGCCGGTAGGCCGCGAAATAGGTGATATTGTGGGCGAGTGGGATTACCAATGGGTGCTGATACCTGTCGGCTTTCTACTCGGCTTTGTTGCAACATTTGCTGAACCTGCCGTTAGAGTACTGAATACCGAGGTGGATAAAGTATCGGGCGGTTATATTCCCTCGAAACTGATGCTTTACACGCTCTCTGTTGGTGTTGCGATCTCTATCGCTCTGGCAATGGCGAGAATTATTTATGGCATACCACTCTGGTATTTTATCGGCCCGGGCTATTTTCTGGCTCTGACTATGGCGATATTTTCAACAGAAACATTTACTTCCATCGCATTTGATGCGGGTGGTGTGGCAACCGGCCCTATGACCGTAACGTTTATTCTTGCAATTGCACTCGGTTTTTCAGAGACTCTTGATGACAGAGACCCGTTACTTGATGGTTTCGGTATGATTGCATTGGTGGCTCTTGCCCCGATTTTGACCGTTTTAACCCTTGGTTTAATTTATAAGTTTAAAGAATCCAGATCCGATGATTGACAAAGTTGGCGATGAATTTAAACTCTTGTTTATAATTGTAAAAAAGAACCTTTCCAGGCGTGTGGTTAAAGCGTGCAAAAAAGCAGGAGCCGAGGGTGGAACCGTAATTCAAGGGCGTGGAACCGGTAAGCACGACACCGGTTCTATTTTCGGAGTGAAAGTGGAACCGGAGAAAGCGGTGATTCTCTGTTTAATTCCCGATCCGATAGTTGACCGGGTCATATCAAAAGTAAATGCTGCAGTTCGGCTCGATAAACCGGGGACCGGTATTGCTTTTGTTGTTAACAGCAAAAGCATCTGCGGGATCGCCCATCTGCTTGAAAAAGATTTTTAATTAACAGATCATAAAACCATGAGTAAAAACAAGGAAATGGAGTTCCAGTTGATTGTCACTATCGTGAACAAGGGATACTGCGGCTCTGTGATCGATTCTTCACTGGAAGCCGGGGCCGAAGGCGGAACAATCATTACCGGACGTGGGTCTGGAATTCACGAAAAAGCCAAACTTTTTTCATTTACAATAGAACCTGAGAAAGATATTATCCTCACACTTATACCGGCTGATCGCACCGAAAAAGTACTGGAAGCTATCGTGAAAGCGTCAAAACTGAATGAGCCGGGCAACGGAATTGCATTTGTGGTGGATGTGGAAAAGACAACGGGAATCAATCATCTGATTGAATAAATCTGTATGAATAAACCCACACTTATCTACGCATACGATCCACTTTGTGGCTGGTGTTTCGGGTTTCATCCGGTGATGGAAAGACTGGCCCGGCGGTTTGATTATGACCTGAACATCAAGGTGATGGCAGGAGGCCTTGCTATCGGAGAGAACATCCAATCTGTTTCGGAAGGGTTCGGTTACATACCACAGGCAAGTAAACAGGTGGAGAGTGTAACTGGCGTGAAATTTGGCAGAAATTTCTACCTGCTGGCTGAAGAAGGAAGCTACCTGTACAACTCAGAACCTTCCTGTATAGCCCAGAACGTGGTAAACGAACTCTCACCGGAACATTCGTTGCAATTTGCAGGAATGATGCAGAATGCACTCTTTAAAGATGGTAAAAGCCTGAATGAATGGAGCACGTTCGAAGAATTGATGGGCGGTCTCTCCATAAATACCACCGTGGCAAAAGAACTTTTTGAAAGCGACCGTATCAAACAGAAAACCTACAATACCTTTGAATGGTGCAAAGAAAACGGGGCATCGGCTTTCCCCACACTCCTGATCAATATTGGTGAAGAGACGGGTGCTATTTCCCGCGGTTATCGGCCGTTTGATACAATTGAATCGCATTTGCATCACATTATTAACAACTTCAAAAAGCTCCATTCATGAAATACCGTTTTTTACGGGAAGAGTTATGGTGATGTGCCTCTCGGTGAATGGGTAGCTTTCCCCACAGCGAACGACACTATTTTACTGGCCCGAAATCACGAAAGCGCAGACGGATCAGCCGGACTTGAAGTTGGAGATAAAGTGATCATTTATCGTCTGGAAGATTGAAAAATCTGCCGAAAAGCACTGTTTGTTGAGTCATGCCATCTTTTATTTCGGTCGCGTTTTGCCTACCTTTTTCGAGCCATTATTTTGAATAAAAAATCATCATATTCCATGATCAGGCAGTTATTTAAAGCGTCTGTTTCTGTATTGATTTTCATACTGCTTTCTGCAGAACTGTTTGCCCAAACCGAAACACGGGAGGTTCCGGAACAGTTCGGTGATGACATCCGTTTTCCCGCCCTGCCGTATTATAGTTATGGCTCCGGACTTGGCTGGACTACCCCCGATAGCACATTCCGGCTGAACCTGCGTTTCAGAATGCAAAACCGGGCTACATACATGGAAAATGATTCTGAAAATGCCGCTATCGAAGCTTCGGTGAGAAGGCTGAGGCTTCGTTTCGACGGATTTGTGGGCGATCCGCGATTTTTATACGCCATCCAGCTTTCATTTGCACCGGGTGATGTGGGTACGATACAGCAAGGTGATAATATTAATATTATCAGGGATGCGGTGATGTTTTACCAGCCAAATAATTACTGGAGCCTGGGGTTCGGACAGACCAAACTGCCCGGCAACCGTCAGCGAGTCAATTCATCAGGAGCCCTTCAGCTTACAGACCGCTCTATCAACAATGCACGATTTTCAATAGATCGTGATTTTGGCTTCTTTGCATACCACCTTAACGAAAATACGGATCGTTTTTCTTACAATATTAAAACAGCCATGAGTACAGGAAATGGCCGCAACTGGACGCAAAATCCCGATGCCTCACCTGCCTATACCGGTCGTTTGGAGCTGTTTCCGCTCGGTGCATTTCAGAACAACGGTATGCTATTTGAAGGTGATTTGGTAAGAGAAGAAACCCCGAAACTGCTGCTGGGAGGAACCCTGCATTATAACCCCGGTGTGCAGCGGGAGCGGGGTCAGCTTGGCAGTGAACTTTTTGAGAGGCGCGATTTAACCTCGGTGTTCCTGGATGGAATGCTTAAATACAATGGATGGGCTTTTCAAACGGCATTTATGAAAAGAAGCACCGATGATCCGGTGACTATTAATCCTGCAGATGCTGATCAATTCCGCTATGTATTTGCAGGAAATGGACTCGATTTTCAGATGAGTTATGTTTTTCCGGTCAACCTCGAACTGATCGGGCGCTATTCCATACAAACACCAGTAAGGGAAGTTCGCCACAGGCATCCGAAATTGGATCAGTACAGTGTTGGCCTCACGCAATATATTTGGGAACACGCCATGAAGTTTCAGGCTGAACTGACATTCAACCGAAATGAATTTTTGGATGGAAATAAAGCAAACGACTGGTATCTGCGCTTTCAGATTGAGATCGGGATTTAGCCATGAAGGGCAGGCTTTACAGACTTAGTTGAACCCCGCCCATAATCCAGCGGCCGGGCATGGGTGCTCCGAGAATTTCCTGGTACTGTGTATCGGTCAGGTTCATGATACGCGTATAAAAACTGATGCCCGACTGAAATGGCGAAACGGTTAGCCGCAGATGGGTGAGGAAATAGGAGGAAGGAACCTCGCCATTTACCAGCATTTCTGCCTCAGGTGAGCGAACGTTGTATTCGGACTGAGAGTGAACGGAAAGCCACGAATTTCTGAACTGTAATCCAAAACTGACCTGGTGAGAGGGATGGTTCGCGATATACCTCGATACCGTCTCCTGATCGCTTGTGGTGTGAATGTATGTGTAACCGCCCTGTGTTGAAAGGGCACGGTTTGTACCGAAATTCAGGGTTCCCTGAGTGAGCACTTCCACACCTTTTGCACTGCTGGATGAGATGTTCATTGCATAAAAGTAATCTTCATTTGGCAGCAGATTCGATGCGTTATGAATTTGTGTGGAATTGGTGAGTGCATAATCGATCAGATTGGAGGAGCTGCGATAGAAGAATGTAGGGGAAATGCGCAGGTTCTGAAACGGACTCCAGTCAAGTCCCGCATCCACTGTAGTGGAGCGCTCCGGTGCGAGATCGGGATTGCCGATATTTCGCTGCGGGAGCAGATCGGGAATTTCTGACGAGATGTAGCGCTCGGTAAAATCGCCCGTGCGGATGGCCCGGCCAACGGAACTCCGGAAGGTGACGGTGCCCAGGTTATAAGCTGCACTAAGCTGCGGCAAGAGATCGGTATTTCCGAATGAATCAAACTGAAGACGCAGGCTGGATGTCAGGCTCAACCCGTTCACCCACGTTGCCGTTCCGATGGCGTAGAGGCCGCCGGAGCCGTCCCGGTGATCTCCCCGGTCGGTACTTTCGATGGTTTTATTCAGAAACTGTCCGCCTGCCATCAGTCGAATGTAGTTGAAGCGGTCGCTGTCTGCTGCAAGTTCGTACTGATGGGAGAGATTCAGAAAAAGCTGGCCGGTTGTATGTTCGTTTACCGGAGAAACAACCGAATTGAAATTAAAAATATCATTTACCTGCCGGTAGGAAGTGTTCAGTTCGGTGCGGTGTTGTCCGCGGGCGTGAGTGATGGCGGAAAGTGCCCACTTGCTGGATATTTCTTCTACGGCCTCATCAAAAATATTCCGTGTATAAAAGTAGCGTGCATTAAAATCGCGCTGATCCATCCCGCCGCGAACGTACCAAGACCAATTTTCGCTGATTCGCTGAGAGAGTGCTGCACTGATGTTGGTAAGATCAAAATAGGTATTATAGTTCTGTTCATCCGATACTCCTTCGGTAAAACCTGGATTGGGTACCGTTTCACCATCTGATCGGCTGGAGCGCACTGATGCGCTGAAACGCCATTGATTGGATTGCACTCCCACAGAGGCATCGGCCATCTGGAGATTGTTCTGTCCGCCGGAAAGATCTGCCGAAGCCCGGTTGAGTCCGCGATGTTCTCCGGTATCGGCCTCACGTTCGAGATACATGTTGGTTTTGATATGAACCACACCGCCGACAGCATCAGCCCCGAAGGAGGTGCTCGCAGGGCCGCGTATCAGTTCGATCTGTCCGATTTCAGAGAGTGAAACCGGGATATTGGTATTAAAATGGGCGGTCAGCGGATCGTTGAGGGGCACATTGTCGAGCATAAAAAGTACCTGGGAATAGGTGCTGCCGCGAATACCCACATCGGCCTGCACACCAAACCCCTGCCTTGCATTGATGTTCACGCCCGGCAGTGAGCGCAGAAGTTCGTCGAGAGAAGTTACGGGCATTTGACGGATATCCTCACGGGTAAATACAGATACACTTTTTCCGCTTTCAGAAATATCGGTACTGATACGGGAGGCAGTCACGGTAATACTGTCAAGCTCAACACTTACTTGTGCAAGGGTGGAATAGGGTGAAAAGAGCAAAAAACTGAACAAAAAGAGAAACGGGGGGAACAGGTTTTTCATGAGACCGATAACACCGGATTTAAAACCGGTTGTTTAATGTGGTTGTTAGTATGAGCAAGTAAGATAAGATATTTAAAAATTCATTTTCATAATGATGATTGGTTGCAAGCCAAGGCTTTAATTGAGGATAGCCGAAATGGGGTTATGGCCAATATTAGTTGTGGGCGCGGATTGTTTTAGAGTATTGAGTGAAGTATTGAGATATTTGTTATTGAAGGAACTATTTTGGCAGGAAATCGAAGATTTCAATATTCAAATAACAACCCCGCTATCTGCTACACGTAACCACTATCCAGCCGAAACTCATGAAATCTCTTCCAGACAGCGAAAAAGTTCCCGGATCACTTTTTCACATTGATCAGATCTGGTATAGGGCGCTGGTCCAATGCGGATGATCTGTCCCCGCGCATCCGTGAAGATATTTTTTCCCAGAAGCATATCCCTGAGAGTACGGGCACGGGGCGATTTAAGAGCTAAAAAACCGCCGGATTCTTCAACCGGACGAGTATTGGCATGTTCAATTCCGGATTCCGGACGATTTGCCTCATCAAAAAGTGAACGAAGGTAAGCCAGTTGCGAGGAGTACTGTTTATGCAGGATGTCCGGGGCCAGGCCGCGGCTTTGAAAAAAACGGGTGACGGAGGCTGCGCGGAATTGCGAGACAGGATCGTACGTGGCTGTGGCAAACTTTTGATCGCCGCTGTCGAACTGAACGGATTTGTTATCGCGGGGCTGGTCGAGCTGTTCAAACGCCGAAAACCAGCCTGTGATTACCGGCCTGAGCTCACAACCGGGCGGGTATCTCAGAAAACAGTTTCCTTCGCCCCACTGGAGATATTTGTATCCGCCAACAAGAAGATAGACATGTTCCATCTTGTTCTCACTCAGTGAGAGCGGAACCACATTCGTGCCGTGATAGTCATCGATCAGAAGCGGAACTCCGGTTTCTTTTGTTAATTGAGCAATTTCGGGCAGTTTTGTATTGACTTCAGCCGTTTCAAAATAGACACGAGAGAGCATCACAGAGGAGGTTTTATCGTCCAGTTCCTTCCGGATCGAATCAAGCAATTTTTGATCATTTTCATAAGGCAGATAAACAACATCGAGGCCATGTTCCTGAAGTCTCCGGAGCTGGCGGTGCATCGAGTGAAACTCACCGGTGGTTGTGAGGATTTTAGGCCTCTTTTTCAGATCGAGAGAGGAGAGCCAGGAAACCAGAAGGATGTGTGTGTTCTGTTCGCGACAATATTTTCCCCTGGGATCGTCATAATAATTTCGCAAATAGTTTCGAAGGATTTCTGTTTTTTCGAAGGCAATATTCCATTTTTTATCCACCTGTGCGGAAACGGTTCTCATATACTCCTGAATTCCTTCAAATGCTGCATCGGGCCAGGCCTGGTGCGAATGTCCAGTAAAAAGAAGGCGATCTGCAACGTTGAAGTGAGAATAGTGAGGCTGAAGAGATTTCGCTAAAGGGTCAAATTCCTGCATAAATTGAAGAAATAGATTCGTGTTACGTCAATGTTAACCTGCATTATTCACCAATTATTTATTTTTTGTGAATAATGCAGGTTAAAACACCATCAGGCAAAAAATCAAATGTACTGTTTTTCTGTAAAGTTGTCTGATGAGTCCGGATTTCATAAATAAATTATCAGTTTGGCGTGGGAAAAGGTAAATTTCAATTAATACTTGCTTTAACCCGCAATAATTCGATTATTAAACCTTTTCCATTACTAAACCGGAAGAAATATGGGTGTTGAAACAGTAAAATTGGCGGAAAGTAAAGAGCAGGTGCAGGAATTTATCAAATATCTGCTGAAGGATATCCGGGCGATGGAGCGGATGCTGGAAGGTGATCTTTTCGAAACCGATACTGTTCGGATCGGGGCAGAACAGGAACTTTGCCTGGTCGATAAATACGCGAAGCCGGCGCCTATTTCGATGGAGCTTCTGGAAGTGCTTAATGATAAAGATTTTACAAAAGAACTGGCAAAGTTTAACCTCGAAACCAACCTTGAACCGCTCGTTTTTAAAGGAACTTGTCTTTCTCAGATGGAGTCAAATATCCTGAAACAACTTGAAAAAGCAAGGGAGGCGATCAGGCAGTTTGACGGGGATATTGTACTGGCAGGAGTACTTCCCACGATCCGTAAATCAGACCTGGATATTGAGAATCTGACACCACTTCCCCGCTACCACGCTCTTTGTCAGGCGATCAACAAATTGAGGGGAGATGAGTATGATCTCCGCATCCAGGGAATGGATGAATTGTTAATGCGTTTTGACAGTCCGCTGCTGGAGGCCTGCAACACCGGTTTCCAGGTGCACTTACAAGTGGCGCCCGGTGAATTTGTGAATAAATATAATATTGCTCAGGCAATCACCGGCCCGGTTCTGGCAAGTGCTGTAAATTCTCCCATTCTTTTCGGAAAGCGGCTGTGGGCCGAAACCCGCGTAGCGCTTTTTCATCAGTCTGTAGATACGCGTCAAGTGGGAGACCACCTCCGCGACAGCAGCCCCCGTGTAACTTTCGGTAATGAGTGGCTTAAAAACAGTATTCTCGATATTTATAAAGAAGATATTGCCCGCTATCGGGTGATGTTAAGCTCGAATGTGAACGAAGATGTGGACGAAATTCTGGACCGGGGTGAGATTCCCAAACTGATGGCCCTTCAGGTCCACAATGGAACGGTCTATCGATGGAACCGGCCCTGCTATGGAGTAAGTAACGGAAAGCCGCATCTTCGTATAGAAAACCGCATTTTTCCTTCCGGCCCCACCGTTACCGATGAAATTGCAAACGCATCATTCTGGCTGGGGCTGCTGAACGGAATGGGAGATCATTATCCCGATATTTCCCTGGAACTCGATTTTGATGACGCCCGAATGAACTTTATCGCCGCTTCCAAGCTGGGACTGGATACCAAATTCAAATGGATAAATGATAAACGCTATTCCGCAGTGGAACTGATTACACAGGAGCTGCTGCCCATCGCTGGTGAAGGCCTCGAAATAGCGGGGGTAAATAAGGGTGATATTACCAGTTACCTCGATATCATTAAAGAACGAACCGAATCTGCCCAAACGGGAAGTTACTGGATGGTGAAATCCTACAACTCTCTCACGAAAAAAGATGTGACACGAGAACAGGCTCTTACTGCTATCACCAATGCGATGATCAAAAATCAGCGCAAGGGAGAGCCGGTGCACAAATGGAGCCTTGCCAAAACAGATGACCTGGAGCTGTGGCAGCCCTCCTCGCTTCTGGTGGAAGAGTTTATGACCACCGATCTGTTTACCGTTCAAAAAGATGATATCATCGAACTGGTAGCCAATCTGTTTGAATGGAGGCGCATTCGTTATGTGCCGGTGGAAGATAACAGCAAGCATCTTGTCGGGCTTATCACGATGAGAATGATTTTTCGTGAATTTAACAACATCGTTCATAACAATGGGAGCTCCAGCAAGTCGGTGGGGGAGATCATGATCAAAAATCCGATTACTATTCATCCTGAAGCCTCAATACTGGAGGCGACCGACATCATGGACAGCCAGAGCATAGGCTGTCTTCCTGTTGTGAAAAACAACCGCCTGGTTGGCATCATCACCGAGCAGAACTATATGACGATTACTGCAAGGCTTCTCCGGCGCCACCACAGCGAAAATAACAAAGAATCATCTAAAAACAGATAGAAGGAGTAACTCTCCGTAAAAAGATGGGCCAGCAAAAACTTTCAATAGCCAAAGACCCCGAAACAAGAAAACGGTTTTTAAAACATCTTCTGCACGATGTAGAAGCCATAGAGCAGATGCTGAAAGATGGAATGTTTGAATCG
>SLGL01000263.1 GCA_007123785.1 Balneolaceae bacterium | reverse complement strand
TTTTTCTTCAAAAAGGCTGCAGAATTCCATTCTTACTGCCATTGGTGGCAAGGGAACATTGCGGGTTTCTTGCGAAACTTCATGCTTGACATAACAAGAATAACGGTTTGTTATTCATTTGAGATAATTATTGCCTGGTAAAACTGTTAGATTAATGCGAGTGACTAAAACTATAAAAAAATGTGTGTACGTTTACTGATAATTTTTGTACCGGCAATTCTGATATATGGCTGTGTTGATTCTGAATTAGGCCGGGCCCCCGCTCCGGAAATGTATGAGGAAGAGATTAAAAACTGGAAACAAGACCGGATTGATAGCCTCAAAGAACCAGACGGTTGGCTTCGCCTGACGGGAATGTTCTGGCTTGAAGAAGGAGAAAACAGTTTTGGCAGTGGTGAAGAAAACGATTTGATCTTCCCGGAAGGAACGATACCGGAATATGCAGGCACCATTATTTATCAGAATGGTCAGGTAGTTATGAACACTGCCGATGATGTGTCTGTTACACACAAAGATGAACCGGTTTCAGAATTTTTGCTGTTTGATGGTGCAGACGCACCCCGTGCAGAGTACGGTTCTCTTGAATGGTTTGTTATTGTTCGGGGTGATATGACAGGCATCCGCCTTTATGATAAGGAGAATGCCCGGGCCGATGCATTTGATGGTTTTCCCGAATATCCGGTAGATCCCAAATGGAGACGGGAAGCTCGATTTATACCCAATCCTGAAGAAACCACAATTCCCATAGTAAATGTACTGGGCCAGCAGAGAGATGCACCATCACCTGGTGTGATTGAATTTACCATTGAGGAGGAAACTTTTACACTTGACGCACTGGATGGGGGTGAGAGATTGTTTATTATTGTGGGTGATGAAACCAACAGAACAGAAACTTATCAGGCCGGACGGTATATCTACATCGATTATCCTGAAGAGGGCAGCGACTATACAGTGATCGACTTTAACAAGGCGTATAATCCTCCCTGTTCCTTTAACATGTTTACCACCTGTCAGCTTCCGCCCCCCCAAAACCGGCTGGATGTGGCGATCCCCGCTGGCGAAAAACGGCCCGTTGGTTGGGCGGGACTTGATATATCTCCAAATGGATGAACGTCCCATGAGTAGATTTCCACTGAATTCTCTGATTCTTTTTGCCGCTCTATTCCTGTTGAGTGGTTGTGCAGACGATAAGTTAGGCCCTGTGCCTGTTCCTGATAATTATCTGGAATCTTTAGAAGAATGGAGAGAATACAGGATTGATGTACTGAGCGGGCCAACCAACTGGCTTCGTCTCGACGGTATCTACTGGATAGAAGAGGGGAAAACAGCTTCGGAAGCGGAGAGGATCAGGATTTGCAATTTCCTGAAGGAACCATTCCGGGTCATGCTGGTGCGGTGATTCTGGAGGATAATATCATTACAATGAAAGTAGCTGATGGGGTTACTATCACCCATGAAGGTGAACCGGTGGAGGAGATGGTTCTGTTTGATGGAGAAAACCGGCCGAATGTAGAACATGCCGACCTGGAATGGTTTATCGACACGAGAGGAGATCGCCACGGCATCCGTCTCTATAACAAAGACAACCCCAAGGCCGATGCATTTGATGGTTTCCCGGCCTATTCCATAGATCCGGATTGGCACCTGAAAGCCCGTTTTGTTCCCCATTCTGACAGTATATCTGTGACCCTCGACAACGTTATCGGTGAAGAAATAGAACGGTTCTCTCCCGGAACGATCGAGTTTGAGGCAGGCGGGGAACGCCAGGCTGTATTGGCTTTTGAGGCATCTTCCGGCCTGTTTATCATGTTCTCAGATGAAACCAACAAAACCGAAACCTATCATTCAGGCCGCTACATGATCATCCCCTTTCCAGATGATAAAAACAAAACCATCATCGATTTTAACAAAGCCTACAACCCGCCTTGTGCATTCAGCAGATATACCACTTGTCAACTCCCCCGCCTCAAAACCGTCTGAATGTCTCAATTCCCGCTGGCGAAAAACGTCCGGTTGATTGGGAAGGGATTTGAAAATTGTACCTCGGGTCGCTGACCCGAGATGACGAGGTATTGATTTGGATGGTGGAGCACTTATTCTAATTAAAGAGAAATGTCCATTTTATGAAAAAGCCAGAATATTTCTATTAAAACTGATTTTCTAAGAAAAAATTAGTTTTATAAGCCTTCCTCAACAAGAACACTACAGCAAGTAAGCCCTGCCTCAGCTTTAGCCAATTCGGACTGGTCGATAAGGATCAGGTTAAATCCGAGATCCTCCAGCTTTTTTGCGATGTGCGGAAATGCTTCGGGACAGAGCGCAAAAGTGTTTCGGCGCATTACATTCGCCCCGTAGGGTTCGTCGGGATGAACATAAATAAATAGGCACCCGGGAAACAGCTTTTCATCAATCCACTGCGGGTTAATAAGCAGCAGATCATCTTGCAGAACAGCAATGGCCGTTTTAAGATGAAGACAACCGGTTACGGGTACTTCCTGAACGCTATAACCAAATGGGGCAAGATGTTCCCGGAACTGGCGGGTGCCTTCTCCATTGGTTCGGGTGGATTGTCCGATATATACTTTTTTACCAAGAACTAAAACATCCCCTCCGTCAACTGTGCCGGGTGATTCGATGAACCGGAGTTCCCTGTATTCCTTCAGTACATCGGCTATGGTTTCGGTTTCTTCCCTGCGGGAGACTGCACCGGGACGAGTGATAATGCCCAATTCAGGAAAAACCACAGCGGTATCTTCCACGAAAACACCATCAGGTAGGTGAGGGGTTTCAGGCAGGCGCCGAATGGTATAGCCCATTTTTCGAAGTGCATTTTCGTAGCGCTGTTGCTGCATAGCCGCTTTGTGAATGTCGATGGGTGAACGTTCCAGGTGAGTCAGTTCACAATCTGCCAGAAGAGGGCTTACGGCACGGGTTAAAGCTGTAGGCATAAAATTTGGGATGGTTTAAAATGATTGACGGTTGACAGCTTTTATTTGTACAAAGGCATGATTCATAATCACTTAAACTGTGTCAGGTAAACACTTTATTTTTCTGAAGAATGTAAATTTATAAAAGATTCTTGGAGTCGATGGTTATTGGTCTTAAAAAAATCACAACTAATCGTTCTATAATTTCGTTAATTTGACCATAGTGAACTCATGATCCCAATATTTAACAATTTGTTTACAGTGCTGAACTATTTTAA
>SLGL01000509.1 GCA_007123785.1 Balneolaceae bacterium | reverse complement strand
TATACGTAACCTTCCATAGAAGTACAGAACAACAATCGGCTTGAACCATTGTTGAACTCGTTCCGGATCAAATTCCGGCAGTGTTATCTTTCTTTCCAGTTCTGAATCGAAAGTTTTGAACAGTGTTTTCAATTCTTCCTCTGAGATCATTTTCGGCCGTGTGTTTTCTCGGATACGTGGAAGATCTTCTTTTAGAGAATCGAAGATATCTGCTTTAACTACTTTTTTCTTTTTCAGAAACTTCCACCACAAACGAAAGTGCAGAAAGTAGTAGTGCCGGGTAGCTGCTGTAATTCCCCGTTTAAAAATTACATTTTCGAAGTGATGTGGCCGGATACCCTTAGGGCTTGCCTTTTCCAGCCCATTAAGTTCTACGAAATGATCGAGTGCTCTTTTATAAGTATCGACTGTCGCAGGTGACAGATGCTATTTAACCTAATAGAATAGATTTAATGCGTCTGTAACCGTAGTACATTGTACAATGTTCTCGGACTTATCATCTACCAGAGCCCTTTTGGGATTAAAGCCGGGGGAGAAAGGATCGATCTTTTCGAGTGATTCCAGCTTCTCCAGTTCTGTCCCCATTTTTTGAGCTACATCTTTATGACGAGTTCCCAGAGCTTTTCGGCCTGCTCTGACTTTGCTCTTCTGAGATGTATTCCATTTTACGTAATAGTACTTTCCACGTTTTGTAAGAAATGCCATAGTTCCACTCCAACATATTTGAGAGTTCTCGTTTAGAGTGGCTCCCAAACCCTCAAAAAATGGACACCAAGACTGGGAATTGAGCTGTGCGAAGCAATCACTTTTGATCACTTCTGCTCGCTTACCAATGTTAGTTTTTGAGGTTTATGTTTGCTCTGAATGTTTCCCATAATAAAGGAGTAGGCCCGGATCTCCTTCGCTGAAGCTTCGTAGATCACGCAGGACTTAAATTCAATCGTTAAACAATCTCTTATTCATCCATGCGATACCTAATCCGCTCTTGAGGTATTTCTCCAGGTTCATAGCAACCTCTTTGACTCTACTGCGATATAACTGGCAATCTTAAATGGACGATGGGCTTTCGTTGAGTTGATTTTTCCTTGACTATGATCGTTCAGACGCTCTTTTGAATCAGATGTGTACCCTACATATCGCCAATCATCAACTTTGCTCTGTAATATGTATACATAATACTTCATCTCAACCCTTGATATAGCCAAATTTTTTAAAGTATAAAAAATCCGCGTGCTAAAATCACGATAAAGAAAGGAGTAGCTGCACTTCCAAACTTCAGCGTAGAAAGGTGTACCTACACCCCGAAAGCTTTAACGAAGCTCTAACTCAACTTCCGCAAAATTGAGAAGTAGTTGCTACGAATGTAAACTTAATTGACAAGGTATGGCGACATTGACACTTCATCATGAATGATCTGATTTCAGTTAAAGGTAGCCCCAAAGCGGGCTAAATCAACAATACAGGGCATCGTCCTGTGTGCAGCCAGCGGCTTAATAGGTCAGCGCTGAATGTGCTCATCGTCCCGGTGAGGCTTACGCCCATTCAAGGGCTGACGTAAGTTTGGGTCTCTTCGATCATAGGGCGATGCCCTATGTTAATGCTGTCGCCCATTCAGGGCTGTCTTTGCTCACTCATCAACCATGAGTGCTTCATAATTCCAAAAAGGAAGCAAACTGAATTTGTAGCATCTACTTATTATCGTTTAAGAGCAATTGAGGACGATTTCCTAACTTTTGCGGAAGTTGAGCTAGAGTGCCTGTATTCCAAAGCATTAGCAAAGTTCCATAGTGCCTGCACTCCGAAGCTTTGGCGTAGGAATGGGCCCGGCAGGACTTGAACCGCGAAGCACTGCTTCGCAATGTCAACGTCTGGATTTGAAAAGTTGAATCTAAATCATCAGCAGTGGTCGTAAGTAGAAAAGCGATGAAGTAGTAGATGTAGGCCCCGAACAACTACGCACAAGGCTTCGTTGATCAGGCAGGACGAGAATAGTGAACTTAATTTCTTTGCAGTAACCTTTTATTCATCCACGCAATCCCCGATCCGGTTTTAAAGTATTTTTCAAGCTGAATGGCTTTCTCTTTTTCCTTTACCATAACATAACTCTCAAGCACAAACGGCCTGTAGTTCCTTGTAGCCGTACTTTTTCCTTCTTTATGCGCATTGAGTCGCTGTTTCAGATTGGAAGTGTGCCCGACATATGTCCAGTCTTTTTCAACAGATGAAAGGATATATACATAATACATATTTTCCTGATCAGGTTGTTCTCTCTCACAACTACGTTGGAAGAAAATTTCCAGGGAATGGTTTTTTACATTGCCTCAGCAAAAAAGAGCCTGCTCTACGAAGCCTCGGCAAAAAAGAGCCTGCTCTACGAAGCCTCGGCGTAGTAGAGTGGGCCCGGCAGGACTTGAACCTGCGACCAATCGATTATGAGTCGACTGCTCTGACCAACTGAGCTACGGGCCCTTTCAATTCTTCAAAAGAATCCAAAATTACGAGCTTTTATATCCAGAAACAAGCTTGGAGTGTGAGGCAAATCATAAAATGCATCAATATCCTCATTTTTGTGATTGAACCGATTTTGCTATATTTGTATGGGGTTAAGGATTCTGGCGATTTTTTTAAAATCATCAGTTTTCCTTGCAGGCCGGGGACTTAGAAACTCCCCGGCTTTTTTATTTCAGTTCAGCAAAGAAAATCGCTGCTTTCCTTGAACTATTTAAAACTGGAACTGAAAGTTACCTGCAATTCCCAAACTTGCGTCATCCTCATCGCTGTCGAACTGAATGAGCAGGTTTGTCTGAAAACTGATCAAACGGGTGGCCTGGTGGTTCCATCCGAAGGTGAACCGGTCGGAGGTATCATCCCGAAGATCGTAATCAATCCGGTCCCATTGAGCCAGCAGTTCATCTTTTTGTGAAATTCTTGTGCCGATGGTGCCGTAAAATCCGGTAATCGTTTCTTCATTTCCATTGAACTGCTGAGCTTCAAACCGGGTTTGCAGCAGTTCAAATGTGCCGAATACCACTTCTCCGTCATACCGGATAAAAGCACCATAAAGATTGCGGTCGCCAAGTGAAGTGAGTCCGGAGTTTCCAACCGATTCCATCCGGGTCTGATTAATGGCTCCGTTGAAGCCCACACCCAGAGTGCCCCCGTTCAAATCGGTATCATAACCAAGCCGCACGGTGTACATAAACCGGTTGTCGTTACCGCGGGAAAGCCCGGTTCCGTTATACATGCCGAAACGGTAGTAAAAACCGTTCGATTCGCCAAGAGCGGTAACTCCGATCTCCCTCGAATTCATCATTACACCTACTTGCCGGGCACGATTTATGAAATCTGTATTTCCGGGGTGTGGATCGAGGTCGGCACTTAAATAAGGTTTAAATGCACCCGCTATCAGCCTGAAATTATCTGAAAAATGATACCCAACCTGGGCGTCGAAGACACTTGTGGTCCGTCTGAAATCGAGTTGAAGGCGATACATGAAATTGCCATCAACCCGGCCCCGGATATCCAGGCGCGTAGCACCCAGATCAAATTTGCGGCCACCATTAAAATTATCATCTTCAAATGAAAATAGTGCAAGCGACTGCAAAAGAATTCCAAGGCTGAATGTTTCTGATTTGAATCGCTCCTCAAGCTGATTGGCAAAAGGTTCCGGTTGTTGAGCATACAATTGGCAGGAGGCAAACAAAAGTACCAATCCCAGTACAGATCGTTTTTTCATAGTTAGTTAGTTAGTCTCTGTAGAATTTAACAATGATGGCAACATGAATCGGGGACAGAACCACTTTTCAGATTAGATAAAATCTCTGTGTTGCCGTACTTTAACAGCGTTTACAGGAAAATAAGATAATCAAGCACGAAATATAAATTTTATGAAGCCAATAAAATTCGGTACAGACGGATGGCGCGCCATTATTGCTGAACAGTACACGTTTGAAAATGTGAATCTTGTATCGCAGGCTGTGGCCCGATGGATACTGGAAGAAAAGGTTGGTTCGAACGGTGTGTTGATCGGCTATGATGCCCGTTTTTTGAGCAGGGAATTTGCCGAACACGCTGCTACAGTTTTTGCGGCGATGGAGATTCCGGTGCGAATGTCGAACCGGATTATCCCGACACCAGCGATTAGTTGGGGTGCAAAAGAGTTTGATGCAGTGGGCATCGTTATCACGGCCAGCCACAACCCGCCGGAGTACAACGGCTTCAAAATAAAACCCCCTTTTGGCGGATCAGCAAAACCGGGTCAGATACAAGCAGTAGAAAAGCATCTCTCGGAAATAGACACCCCGATTCATACTAAAACATATCATGACTGTTTGAGGGCCGGACTGATTCGCGAAATGAATCTTGTGGAGGGTTATCTTGATTCAATACGGAAAAAAATCGATATCAAAAATATAGAAAAAAGCGGTTTGCGTATTGCCCATGATCCGATGTTCGGATCGGGAAGCGGACTTGTAAAAGAGCTGATCGGAAATAATGTGGAAGAGATTAACAATGTCCGCGATCCTCTTTTTGGGGGTACGGCTCCTGAACCGATTGAAAGCAAGCTGGGCCAGTTGTCTGAGCTTGTGGTGAAAACCGGCTGTGATATCGGCCTGGCAAATGACGGGGATGCCGACCGCATCGGGATGATAGATGAGTGTGGGGAATTTGTAAGTTCACATCAGATTCTGAGCCTTTTGGTGGAATATCTGCACGGGAAGAAAAAAATGGATGGAGCAATCGTAAAAACGGTTTCCACGACCGATATGCTGAATCGGCAGGCCGAAAAATATGGGTTGCCATTAGAAGTGACCCCCATCGGATTCAAATATGTCGGTGAAAAAATCATCAGCGGAAATGTGCTGGTGGGAGGGGAGGAGTCCGGCGGAATTGCTGTGAAAGGGCATCTGCCCGAGCGTGATGGAATCTTTATCGGCCTGCTGATCGCCGAGATGATGGCGGCCACAGAGAAAAAGCTCAGTGAGCTGGTGCAAGGACTGTTTGATGAATATGGCAACCATCAATACTTCCGAAACGATATTTTAACTGAGGATCACAAAAAAACTGCTATGACGAACTACTGCCAAAATAAACGTTTGAAAAAAATAGCAGGAATTCAGGTTGTGGATTGGGATTTTACAGACGGAATCAAACATCTGATGGAAGATGGATCCTGGCTGCTGGTGCGCCAGTCTGGAACAGAACCGGTACTGAGAATCTACTCTGAAGCACCCCGCCTGGAAATGGCCCGGAAACTTGTTGAAGATGCCAGTTCCTGGGTGGATAATCCCGAAATTTTAAACAGTTAATCCACTTTGAACACCTTTCCGCCGCAAAAAACGTATTATATAAATGGCTCCTCGAATGCAGTTAATGACAAAACCAGCCAATGTATTGAATCTTTCGATAACTCTTCGAATTCAGAATTAAAAGTAAAGAAAAGCTGAAAATTTATGGGCCATCATCACTCACACGGTACCGGTCAAACCTGGCTCACTGTTGCCTGTGCGCTCTCACTTGTACTGGGAGCCGTGGCAGAGTACACCGGTTTTCTGCCTGCTCAAATTGCGACTATTTTTTATCTGATTTCGTACGGTACGGGGGGATATCATGGATTTCTTGAAACGATCCAGCATCTGCGGAAACTGGAATTCAACATCGATTTTCTGATGATTGCTGCTGCCATTGGCGCAGCTATTCTGGGGCAGTGGGTGGAAGGAGCGATTCTTCTGTTTCTTTTTTCGCTGAGTGGCTCGCTGGAAAGTTATGCATTGGGAAAAAGCCGAACCGCAATCCATTCACTTCTGAAACTGCGTCCCTCCAAAGGTTTGCTGAAACATTCGGACGGCCGGGAAGAGTTCGTGCCGATTGAACAGCTGGAAGTGGGGCAGGTTGTGATCGTGAAACCGGGCGAACATATTCCCATTGACGGAAAAATCGTCAGCGGACAAACAACGGTGGATCAGGCCACCATTACCGGAGAAAGTGTACCCGTTTCGAAAGAACCCGGAGATTCTGTTTTTGCAGCCACCCTCAACGAAAACGGTGTTATTGAAATTGAGGTAACCAAACCGGCCAAAGATACCACAGTGGCCAAAATTATCGAACTGGTAGAAAGTGCTCAGAAAAACAAAGCCAAAACCCAGCGTTTTCTGGATACCTTCGAGCCGCGCTACGCCATCACCGTGGTTGTGTCTGTTATTTTGCTGATTTTGATTCCCTGGCTGTTGCTTGGTCACGATTTTGATTCCACATTCTATCGGGCGATGACGGTTCTGGTGGTGGCATCGCCCTGTGCTCTGATTATCAGTACACCAGCGTCGATCATCTCGGCCATTGCAAATGGGGCAAAAAATGGAATTTTGTTCAAGGGTGGCGCACATGTTGAACAGACTGTGGGGATCAATATAATCGCGTTCGACAAAACAGGGACACTCACACCCGGAACTCCGAAAGTGACAGATGTTGTCAGTCTCAACAAAATGAACGGGCAACCGGATTCAACCCGGGAAGCTCAGGAATATGTCATGAAAATGGCCGCCGGATGTGAGATGTATTCCGAGCATCATCTGGCCGAAGCGATCCTGGAAAAAGCCGGTGAAATGAAGCTTGAACCGTTCGAAGTAAGCGATATGCAGGCTACGCCGGGGAAAGGAGTTCAGGCAGAATGGAAAGGTAAAATGGTTGCTGTTGGCAATCTAAAAATGTTTGAGAGTTCGCTGAATGGGTGGAATTCCGGGGTGACTGAACAGGCTGAAGCTTTAAGAAAAGAAGGAAAAACCGTGGTGTTTGTGGTGGAAGACGGGCAACCGATTGGTGTAGTTGCCCTGGCCGATGAGGTGCGTCCCCGGGCAAGACAAACGATTGCGGCACTTCGGAAAATGGGTGTTAAAAAGATTGTGATGCTGACCGGAGATAACCAGGGAGTGGCCGATGCCATTGCTGCTGAGCTGGATATTGATGAAGTTCATGCCGATCTGCTGCCCGAAGAAAAAGTACATATCATGGAAAAACTGAAAAAGGAAGGTACAGTGGCGATGGTGGGAGACGGTGTCAACGATGCGCCTGCACTGGCTGTTAGTGACCTTGGTATTGCGATGGGAGCCGCCGGTACTGATGTGGCCCTCGAAACGGCCGATGTGGTACTGATGGGCGACGACCTGACGAAACTGCCTTATTTGCTCTGGCTTTCCAGAAAATCAAAGCGGGTGGTCTGGCAGAACATTATATTTAGTATGGGAGTGATCATCATGCTTTTGGCCGGTGTGTTTCTGATTGATTTGCCACTCACAGCAGGAGTGATCGGCCACGAAGGGAGTACACTTCTGGTTGTTCTGAACGGGCTTCGTCTGCTGAAGCGTGGAGATGCTGATCAATTGGGTTAACCGAAATAAATTCAAACCGTTAAAAAAATATACGTCTCATTTACAGAGGAAATTTTTTCTAAGTACAACGAATGTAATGTCAACAATAAAATGACACTAATTTTAATCTTACCTGAATTATTGATATGAAACAGATCTATTACTGCCGGACAATGTTGGTGGCAGTGACAATCGTGCTGCTGTTCAGCAGCTGCGGGGAAGATTCATCAGAGAGTCAGAATGGTGCTTCGGCTGTTTCTATTACTACAGCAACCGCCGAGCCGAGAGACATTTCATCGGAGTTTACAGTATCAGCGGAAGTGATGGCTTATAGACGAGTGTATGTTGCTGCCCGCATGAGCGGTTTGATTGAAGAGGTGAATTTCGAAGAAGGGGACGCGGTATCCCGGGGCGATGTCATGGCCAGATTGGATGTGCGCCAACAGGAAACTGAACTTCGAAGAGCCCAGGCTGCGCTGGTTGAAACTGAAGATGTTTATAATCGCACAAGACAGCTGTTGGAACGCGATGCAGCTACCCGTGCTGAATTCCTGACTGCCGAACGCGACTTCGAACAACTCAAAAGTGATATCGAATTGCTGGAACTTTTTATTGAGTACGGTGAGATCAGGGCCCCAATGGATGCCGTGGTGACAACCCGGCTGATTGAAGTGGGAAATAACATTTCTGAAAATGAGCGCATGTTTACAATTGCGGATCTCGACCTGCTTGTAGTGCGTCCGGGAGTGTCTGAAATGAATCTTGCCGGACTTGAAGAAGGCCAGGGTGTAGATATAAAACTGGATGTATACCCCGACCGGGTGTTCAGAGGGAGTATTCGCCGGATCTTTCCCGATGCTGATCCCGAAACCCGTTTATTTACAGTTGAGGTTGAAATCGATCAGGATGAGGATAAGCCCGTTATTCGTCCCGGTTATCTGGCCAGAACCACCTTCACACCGGATAAAAGAAGAAATGTTCTTACAGTACCTTCTGAAACGATTACAGAACGTGACGGGCAAACCTACATTTTTGTCGTGAACGAGCAAGAGGGAAATGTATCACTCACAGAGGTGGAAATTGGCATTCGGCGAAGCGGATATGCAGAAATTTTATCGGGCCTTGAAGAGGAAATGAAAGTGGCGGCAGCCAATCTCGATGCACTGGAAGATGGTTCTTCTGTTCGTGTTGTCGGAACATTCCGCCGTCATGGTTTTCGCAACTAAGCAGCAGAATGGAACAGAACGAATCCAACGAAATTCATCAGCAAGAGCGGGGTATTTCATCCTGGGCCATCCGGCGCCCTGTGAGTACAATTGCGATCACGTCGGTGGTGATTGTGCTGGGAATATTGTTCATGGGAAGGCTGCCTGTAGATTTACTTCCGCAAATCGATTATCCTCATATACGGGTTGTGGTGAACTATCCCGGTGTAATTCCTGAAGTGATTGAGGAGCAGATTACAAGACCGCTGGAACGAAATCTCTCAGCTACAGAAAATCTTCGGGAAATTCATGGCAGGGCATCTGAGGGGCGAAGCTATGTGGAAATGTATTTTGATTACGATACGGATATTGACCTGGCCCTGCAGGATGCCAGCCGCCAGCTTGAACGGGCCAGAACGGAATTGCCCGACGGGATTGATCCTCCTCGGATTTTTAAGATGGATCCCTCTCTCGATCCCGTATTTGAACTTGCCATCTCTTCACCTGTAAGATCAGCAATCGAGGTTAGAGACTGGGTGGATCAGCAGCTGATGCCGCAGCTTTTAACGGTTTCCGGGGTTGGTGCGGTGGAAGTTGCCGGAGGGAAAGAGCGTGAGATCGATGTGGCAATCGACCCAGAGCGGCTCCGTTCATACCGACTGACGCTGGAACAGGTCAGCGATATACTGGCAGGACGAAATGTAGATCAGGCCGTAGGGAATATTACTTCCTACGAATATGATATTTTGGCACGGACAGAAACACGCTACCGTTCCGAAGCCGATGTGGCAAATACGGTTATTCCGCTTGCTGCTGCCAGCCGCTCCATTAAACTTTCCGATATTGCAACGGTAACCGACAGCCACCGGGAACAGCGGCTTTTTGCATTTCTGAACGGAGAGGAATCGGTGCAGGTCTCAATTATGAAGCAGCCGCAGGCTAATACTGTGGAGGTGATTGAGGGGCTGAAAAATCAACTCCAAAATCTGCGTAATTCCGGTTTTATTACTCCCGATATCGAATATGAAACGATTCGGGATGAATCCTTTTTTATCACGAACTCCATAGAATCGGTAACCATGGCTGCTGTTTTAGGAGGCTTTCTTGCCATGGGGGTGATTATTCTTTTCCTGGGAAGCCTGAGACGTTCACTAATCATTATTTTGATGATTCCGGTGGCCATTATAACCACTTTTGTACTAATGGCACTGAGCGGACTGACCCTGAATATCATGAGTCTTGGCGGATTGGCGCTGGGTGTGGGATTATTAATTGATAATGCCATCGTGATGCTCGAAAATATTTTCCGGCATCAGGATGAACTGGGTAAATCATCCAAAGATTCTGCGCATGACGGGGCACGGGAAGTGCTCTCGGCCGTGGTAGCCGGCACCATGACAAACCTTGCAGCAGTACTCCCGTTTCTTTTGATCACCGGCCTTGCAGCTCTCCTTTTCCGTGAACTGATTTTCACTATCGCTTTTGCCATTATCGCTTCTCTGGCAGGTGCGGTTACGCTGGTACCCACCCTCTCTGCGATGTTCGGAAAAACATCTTCATCAAGCGGGCTTTCTGCTACGTTCGTGATTCGCGGTTTTAACCGCGGTTTCGATATAGTAAGGAATGGCTACAAGTGGGTGCTTGTACGGATTCTTCAGCGAAACCTGCTTTTCCTGATTGCTGCCATTATTCTGCTGGCAGGGTCTGTTTTTCTGATTCGCGGAATTGGCACGGAATTTTTGCCTGCTGTAGATGACGGACGGATCACCATGCGGTTTACATTACCCTCGGGTACATCCATCGAACCGACAAACGAGGTGGCTGATATCATTGATGAAGCGATCGGGGAGATGCCTCATGTGGAAAATGTGTATATGACCGCAGGCGGCTATTTCCGGGGCGGACAGCTTTCCATTCGGGGAGGCATGATTGATATGGTGGTCCAGCTCGTTCCGCATTCCGAACGGCGCGGATATCCGGCCGAACAGTGGACATCGGAGTTTTCGCAAAAAGTATCTGAGCTGGGACTCCCCTTTGTTACCCAGAGAATTCGCGGCCCGAGAATTGAAGGCCTTCAGACGAGCCTGGTTGAGGCTGATATCGCAGTGGGAATCGTGGGGCAGGACCTGGATCTGCTCGAAGAAAACGCCCGGAATGTGTTTCGCCAGCTTGAGGGAATTGAGGGGATCGGAAGCATCCAGATAGGACGGGATGAGCGGGTTCCGCAACTGATTATTCACGTGGATGAGGAGCGTGCATCGCAGTATAATATTTCTTCCGGGCAGATTGCCCGTGTGCTGAACAATGCTGTGGAGGGAATCGTGCCAACACGGTATGTGGAAGGAGGCTTTGAGTACAATATCCGGGTTCGATATCCGCGTGAGATAACCGGTACTACGGAGGGGTTGAATCAGATACCTGTCAGCAATATGGCAGGACAAACGGTGCCGCTTGGCCACTTTGTTTCATTTGAGGAAACCACAGGGCCGGCTCATATCGAACGTTTCAACCAGATACGAGTGGTTTGGGTGAATACTACTGTGGATCTGAATCAGGCCACCATTGGGCAGGTGGGAGAGCGTATTCAGGAAGCTATGCAGGGATTTGAACTGCCCGATGGGTACAGCATTATTTACGCCGGAGAACAGGAAGCGATAGAAGAATCTGCCCGTTCACTGAACCTGGCCATTATTCTTGCCATCTTTTTTGTGTTTGTGGTGATGGCAGTTCAGTACGAAAAACTGTTCAGCCCGCTGGTAATTATTTCATCACTGCCA
Organism: Balneolaceae bacterium; assembly: GCA_007123785.1. Taxonomy (GTDB): domain Bacteria; phylum Bacteroidota; class Rhodothermia; order Balneolales; family Balneolaceae; genus Rhodohalobacter. Next base: position 600 of record SLGL01000509.1, on the reverse strand, counting down.
TTCGCATTGATTGGTGTTGCAGGAGCCATCTGGCTGACCGGCCTGCCGCTGAGTGGTTCCGTTCTTCTTGGTTTGATTTTTCTTGTAGGCATCGTTGTGAATAACGCTATTCTTCTGGTGGAGTTTGCTGAAAACTATCGGAAGGATTCAAAACACTCTGTCCTCGAAGCTGTAACTGAAGCCGGAATGGTTCGTTTCAGGCCGATTTTGATGACAACACTGACAACCATTTTTGGAATGCTGCCACTTGCCATTGGCATTGGTGAAGGGTATGAGTTGCTTCAGCCACTTGCCATAACGGTAATCGGAGGCCTGATTGTCGGAACGGTTTTGACTCTGCTGATTATTCCGGGTATGTACATATTTCTTGATTCAATCAAACGGAAAATAACCGGGTAACCCGGGTTAATTATCCGAGACTTGCTTTCACACTCTTATAATACTCTTCGTATTGTGTAACCACTTTGTCCATCTCGAAAAGTTCGGCACGTTTTCGGGCGGCATTGGCCATTTTTTGATGGAGGGTTTCATCCGTCAGGATCTTGGTGGCACAACTCCCAAGGCATTCAATATCACCCAGCTCGCAAAGATAGCCGGTTT
>SLGL01000497.1 GCA_007123785.1 Balneolaceae bacterium | reverse complement strand
TTGAGCGTGTTCTGAAGAAACAAAGGATTCAGACCTACCCTGATATCCACATTGTCTAAAGGGCTGTACTCACTGCTTTCCATCTTCCGGCTCCACCAGCGGGTGGGATCACCCAAAAAATTACCGCCTCCGTGAAATTCAAGCCCGTTAAGATTTGATACCGGCCTGTTTACAAACGAATAGTTGGTTGAATCACTCAGCAGGGCCTGAATTCGCAACTGTTCATCCTGAAGACTGCCAACAGGGACAATCTGAGAAAATGTCTCAACCGGGATGAATGAAAAGATTGTAAAAGCCAAAAATAGAGGCCACTGTTTCAACATATTTATAAAATGATAATATGGTAACTCTACACGATCTATTGATCTGGTTGTTTACAAACAACCTGAAGCGAAGGAACAAATATCATCAAATATGCGGAAAAGATCATCTCTTTTATCAGTTTTTATTTTTCCGGATCAGACAAAAATATTCTGGCCCATTGCAGTTTCAATCAGAAGTATATAAATGGTGCCGGCGGATATACTCTGCCACTTTTTCGGGCAGCACTTTTTTTGATATTTGACCTGCCCTGATCTGTGTTGAGGAAATATCAACCGGATTGTGATCAGTAAAAATAGTGCGTTCCAGTATTTCCGGATCAACCGATGAGCTGTCGAAATCCGGACGCCGGGCGACGATAAGGCTTACAGTTTTCAGAATTTGTCGATACTTATACCACTCATGAAAATGGGACAGACTGTCTTCTCCCAGGCAAAGATAGAAGAGTCTGCCGGGAAAAGTTTTCCGGAGATGCTCTATTGTTTGAAGCGTGTAAGAAGGTTTTGGCAGAGATTGCTCAATATCGCTAACCTGAACATTATCTATCCCGCCAAAAGCGATCTTCAGCATCTCAAGGCGGTGTGCATAGGGTGCCTGATTTTGATCACGTTTATGAGGCGGAGCAGGTGTAAGAAGAACCAGTAATTCATCAATCAAACCACTGTTCAGGAATGATTCCGATATACTTACATGGCCTTTGTGAACCGGATCAAACGATCCGCCGAAAATACCCACTCTTGGTTTCAAAATGGATATTGTTAGTTCTGTGCCACAGAATCTCTTTCACGTACCCGCTGTACACCACGTTGTGCACGATCATAAAGGTCTTCGGCCCGGCTTCTGTATTCACCCTGCGGAAAGAGCTGAAGAAATGTACTATAACTGTCAAGGGCTTTTTCAAAACGCTCTTCCTGGCGGCGTTCCACGCTGTTTTCAGCATAGAGAACGTAGGCTTCGATCTGCCTGTAGAGCGACCGCTCGGCATAACTCGATTCCGGATAGTTATCAATTACCAGGTCGTAATAAATTGCTGCAGAATTGTAACGATTCGTTCTCATGTAAAATTCAGCCGCATTATAATCCCGCCTGGCAAGCTTATCGCGTAACTCCGAAATATATTCAGCCGCTTCATCGGCTCTTTCTGAGTTCGGGTGCCTGGAATTAAAGAGACGAAATCGTTCTATCGCCCTGTTTGTATAGGTTTGATCCAATTTATATCGCGGACTCAGGTGGTAGTAAGAAATCGCTTCCCTAAAATCTGCGAGTTCCCGCCGGGTAGAGTTGGGATGAAACTGAACATACCGGCTGTATTCGGATGCAGCCATCAGGTAGCGGCGGTTGTAAAAGTGGCTTTCGGCCAGGTAGAATTGAGCATCCTGCCCGATATCTGTTCCCCTTCCGATTGAAATTACCGTTTCAAAAGCTCGTGCTGCTTCACTGTAGTTTTCATTTTCATACTGGTTCATCGCTTTCTCAAAAGCTTCCTCAAGGGTATCACCGGGCCGGATAAGATCCTGGCTTCGGCACGATGCAAGAGCAAGTGCAGCAATAAAAAGAATAGTAATTGTTCGAATCATGTTAAAAGTCACGTTTTTTCAGATAATGTATCAGGTGTTGAAGATCTCGTTTATAATCCGAATCACCAAATTGATCCAGGGCTTTTACTGCTTTTGAATAATATTCATTCATTAACGCATCTGCTGAGTCTGTAGCCCCGTATTTCTTGTACAGATCTATAATTTTATGAACGTTACTCTGTGAAACAGGGCGACGCTTAAGAAGGCCGGTCAGCCATTCCCGTTCGGAATCTGTACAGCTTTCCAACGTCTTAACCATCAAAAATGTTTTCTTGCCTTCGGAAATATCTCCGCCCGTTCGCTTTCCAAACTTTTCGGGGTCTGCTATCACATCCAGCAGGTCGTCCTGAATCTGGAACGCAATTCCCAGAGATTCACCGAGAATACCAAGATACTCAATCATCTCATCGGAAGCCCCGGCTGCCATTCCCCCCATCCGGAGTGATGTGGAGATCAATGCAGCCGTTTTCCCTCCAATCATATCAAGATATTCTTGTGTGGTCACATCCAGCCGCTTCTCGAAATCCATATCCAGCGCCTGTCCCTCACATACCCTGTTAACCCCGATTAAAAACTCCCGGTTAATCTCTTTAAAATCCACATCTTCAGAAAGATTTTGCAACTGAAGAAGGGCCTGCACAAACATTCCGTCACCAGATAGGATTGCGGTAGACCTGTTCCAGCGAACATGAACCGTTGGTTCTCCCCTCCGGCTCTCGGCCTGATCCATAATATCATCATGAATCAGTGTAAAATTGTGGACAAGCTCTACTGCAATGGCTGCCGGTACAGCCTTATCGATCTCTGATCCGCAAAGTCCGCATCCAAGCAGTGTAAGCACAGGGCGAATTCGTTTGGCACTGCTGCTGAGAATATAAATTTGTGGCTGGTAAAGCGTCTCCGGTTTTTCAGGAAGGCCAAGATTTTTCAGTTCGCTTTCAATCAGCGAGGTATAAGGTTGTATGAAGTCCAAACGATTCTACTGTTCCGGTTTCAAAAACCCGAAATATACAAAATGATTCCAACAATGTTTATTGGATTTGCGGGTTACGGGTTTTAAAAAATGTTCTGGCGCAAGCGCCCCAATTGTGCCACCTTTATTTGTCTCGCTACTCACTGAACAATACACAATACCAGAACCTTATCAACAATCCCAGGTTCTATGCGACTCTTTACGAATCGAAACCTTGTCAACTGCCCACTGTCACTTGTCAACTTTTGCGATGCGAGTTACTGGATACTGGATGCAGTTTACTGATTGCTGATTGCTGATTGCTGATTGCTGATTGCTGATTGCTGATTGCTGATTGCTGATTGCTGAT
>SLGL01000388.1 GCA_007123785.1 Balneolaceae bacterium | reverse complement strand
GGGGACACAAGCTAGGCCACCTCCCTCTCAGTGCCGCAGGCACGATCCACCTCGGGGCTGACATTGCACTCCAAATAGGTATAGCATTTGAATACATAGTACGGTGGGTCATATTAGCCTCAGCGCTCCGCGTCCCCTCACACGGAGCGCTGATCTGCACCCGCCTCTTCATATCGACATTCACCAAATCTGAGATCGCATATCGCATATCTAAAATCGCATATCATAAACACCCCCTCGTTGGGTACGCTTTCTGGTATCAAATCCGTATTTCTAACAGTAATTATGTTAAACATAATCCCTCAATCACACTGAAGTCGTCTGCACAATGGGAACAAATTCAATATCTTTAATTCTAAACCTGCTATGCTACTGCTGGTCAAACTTTTTTTAGATTTGGTTTAAAATAAAGTTTGAAGTAACCGGTCATTGATCGTGATATAAAAAGGTATTAAGTTATTCGGTCTGAAATCAGTTTAAAAGTACTATGATCGTTGCGTTTTAAAACCTTTGAAATTAAAAATTTATGACGGTTGGCAAATGCGGTACATGCAGAATGGCCGCTCAAACTGTTCGTAATGATAAACTATTGTTTCTATTCTCTTGTTGACTGAAGGAATTTTCAAGAACAAAAAAATCATGATTGTTGCGGCCCATCCGGATGATGAATTGCTGGGATTGGGGGCTTCCATGCACAAACTGATTCATCATTACCAGGTGCAAACCCACGTGGTTATTTTAGGGGAGGGGATCACTTCAAGAGCTGACAGCCGCGATACCGAACAGTGGAAGGAAGAACTAAAAGAGCACAAAAAAAATATTCGACAGGCACAGGAAAGAATCGGCTATCATTCTGTTTCTGTGTATGATTTTCCGGATAACCGGTTTGATACAGTGGCGCTTTTAGACCTGATCAAGGTTATCGAAAAGGAAAAAACAGCGTTTAAGCCGGATATTATTTTTACGCATCATGGCGGGGACTTAAATATAGATCATCAGCGAACTTTTGAGGCTGTTGTTACAGCAGTACGCCCGATGGAGCATGAAACGGTGAAAACCATCATCACATTCGAAACTCCGTCAGGAACCGAATGGCAGTCTTCAAGTGACCCAAGAGCGTTTACTCCAAATTTATTTATGGAGATTTCAGAGGAGGACCTGCAGGCCAAAATTGACGGAATGGAAGAGTATCGATTCGAAAAGAGGCTCTACCCTCATCCGCGTTCACCGGAGGCTCTCAGGATTTATGCACAGCAAACCGGTATCACTGTTGGCAGGAAATATGCAGAGGCATTTTGCCTGATACGGGGAATTCTCTCATGAAAGTTTTGATTTTACGGCAGGGAAGAAAAAGATAATTAACAGTAATTATTTAACTAATCTACGAATTCAACTTAAGAAGAAATAATGAGTAACAAGGCATACCTGGGAATTTTTGGTCCCGGCCCGAACTCTTCGGCTGCCATTTGCAGTGAAAACGAAATCATCGCATGGGCAGAAGAAGAACGTTTCAACAGAATAAAAACGGCACCTAACTCCTATCCTTCGCAGGCAATTGCTTATTGCCTCGAAGAGGCCCGGAAAAATAACCTGGAGGTTGTAGCTGTAGGTTATGGCTGGAACTGTGAAACATACGCAGAGCTTGCCACAAAGAATCTTAATGAAACGATAGAAAAATTTCCGAGTGAGAGCGATCACATCAGCCTGAAAGTTCAGCAGTCGCTCAATTCACTTTACGATCCCGAGATGATCAAAAACGATCTGGCCCTGATTCTCAGAAAAAACGGAGTTGAACTCAGTGAGATGGAATTCAATTTTTATTCTCACCACTTGTGCCACGCGGCCACTGCACACTACTGTTCCGGTTATAAAGATTCGGTTGTCATTATTAATGACGGTGTAGGTGAGGTGGCTTCATCAACACTCTACTATGCCGATGAGTCCGGAGATTTTGAAGAGCTTGCCACTGTGGAACTGCCGAACACACTTGGCGGACTCTATGCATCGGTTACGGAATTCCTGGGCTTTCGTGCCTATATGGACGAAGGAAAAACAATGGGCCTGGCCGCCTATGGCAAGCCCAATGCAGAGATTGAAGAGATTTTTGAAGACATTGCCCGGGATATCGAGAATGAGTTTGGCTATATCGTCAATCCGCGCTACCGATACAGCGGAAAGCGTACCTTCGGCAAAAAGTTTACAGATAAACTGGTTGAGCGGCTTGGCCCTCCGCGCAAACGGGAAAATTCGGCTATGGAAGCTCCCTACCCCGATATTGCATACACAGCACAGAAGCAGCTTGAGCGGCTTCTTATGTCTCAGCTGGAATATGCAGCAGGTCTGAATCTTTCAAAAAATGCGACGTTTGCCGGTGGTGTTCATATGAACTGTAAAGCCAATGGGGTTCTGGGAGAGTCGGACCTTTTTGACAACTACTTCTTCCAGCCTGCCGCCAGTGATAATGGAGCTCCTTTGGGGGCTGCAATGCTTGCCTGTAAAGATGAAACAGGCAGCAAGCCGGCAATCCCGCCGCTGAATCACCTTTATTACGGACCGTCGTTTTCCGAAGAGCAGATTGAATCTGTTCTTAAAAAATGTAAGCTTGACTACAAAAAGTCAGAAAATATTGCGTCAGAAGTGGCGCAATTGATTGCTGATAACGCCATTGTGGGCTGGTTTCAGGGACGGATGGAGATTGGCGCACGTGCACTTGGCGGCCGGTCTATCCTTGCCAATCCATTAAACCCCGATGCACGCGACCATGTAAACAAACATGTAAAAAACCGTGAGGCCTGGAGGCCGTTTTGTCCGTCACTGCAATCGGAATTTTTCAAAGATTATTTTGATACCGAACTGGATTCATCAAGGTATATGATTACGGCATGCAGTATTAAAAAAGAGTACCTGGATGTTCTGCCTTCCTGTATTCACATAGACGGAACAGTACGTCCCCAAACGGTAGAAAAAGGTGCGAACCCTCTTTACTGGGAGATGCTGAACGAGTTTGAAAAAATAACCGGCCACCCGATAGTGGTGAATACCTCGTTTAATGTTCAGGGTGAGCCGATTGTGATGCGTCCGGAAGAAGCCATCCGCTGTTTTTACGGATCGGGCATGGATGTTCTTGCGATAGGACCGTTTTTGGTTAAAAAAACATGATTTTATGAATATATATATACCCATTGAGATTAAGGTAAGGGAGCTGGAGGGGAAGCTTCTCCTG
>SLGL01000415.1 GCA_007123785.1 Balneolaceae bacterium | reverse complement strand
TAAAACCCGTATATTTCGAGTCTTGAAACAATTCATATCGCGGGGTGGAGCAGCTGGTAGCTCGTCGGGCTCATAACCCGAAGGTCGCAGGTTCGAATCCTGCCCCCGCCACTACTTAAAAAGCTCAATTGCTCAGACAGTTGGGCTTTTTTTGTTTTCATCCATTGCCTCATGTTTACCGTTTATATTCTGTATTCAGAAAAACACGACAAGATCTACATTGGCCACACCTCCGATCTGCAGGAACGGTTCAAATCTCATAATGAACGTGGGAAAAAGGGTTGGACAATAAATTACCGGCCATGGAAAATCATACACAGGGAATTGTATGAAACAAAGAAGCAGGCAATGAACAGAGAAAAGGAACTTGGCGACATCAAAAGCATCCGATATCATTTCATTGCTTTTCAGGAGTTTCTTTATAAACCGAAAGCTGGTTAAACAGGTGTAAAACATTTATCGGATTCACTACTTCCCCCCCTCAAAACAGATCCCTGAAAAAATCCTCAATCCGGTCAAGAATTCTGGAGCCGCCTTCTTCAACCAGTTTTGCCCTTGCCTGGCTTTCCACTTCATCGAGCAGAACCTCGAATAGGATCTGGAGTGTGGTTTCGAGATCGTTGTTTTCTTCGTGTCCGATGTTGGTTTGCTCAAATCGGTCCAGTGTGAGCTGTACAGGCTCCATATCTTCCAGTGGTACACGGACTTCAAGACGGGTATTATCCATCAGGAGCCTGTCGATTACGATCTGCCGTCCATCCGTTCCCGTTTCGTCCTGAGGCGGCAGATTGCCGGCCAGTGTGCCAAGGTTTGATCCTCTTGACGTAAGTTCATAGGAGAGTTCCAGTTCTTCGATCTCAATCAGTTTTACTACAACAGGGTCAGACAAGAATAAAGAGGGATCCATTTCAGTTCTGACCGATTTAATCCGGAGGGCTGTTTCTCCGTCGAATCCATCGGGATTGGCAATTTGAATTCCGCTGATGGATCCGGAGCCGCTCAACAGTGAGAGACGAACACTTTCGACAGTTACTTCCGTATCCAGAAGATCGCTCGAGACCCGTTCAATATTTGATTTTACAATGCTGTCGAGTGTAAACGTCAGGATAATGGCTGAAATCAACAGCAATCCCAAAAGAGCAGTTGAAATTTTGAAAATTGTTTTCATCATTAAGTGGTTTGAAGTTGGCGTTATAAATTTTTTAGCGCTGAACTTTGTCAGGTATCAAAAGCAGGCATTCAGCTGTCAGATAGCCGGCACTGATATGTTGACAGCATGCAGGATGATTCAATGTTCTTTCTCAGGCCTAAACATCTATCATTGGGGTCACTTGAAGTCAATAGTAGGTAAACATCCATTCAAAGAAAAAAGGATTGTGGCAGGTTCAAAAAAACCACCCGAAAAAAGTCTTCTGATAATTGATTATTTTATTTTCCGCAGTTGTTATGAGACAGATCATCCGGTTCAGAAAATCGTATGTACTGTTTTTTAGTGATATAAATCGCAGAAGTTCCAACACCATCGGCCATTCATTTTGTCTGAAATTGCTCAAAAACCGCCCGTTGCCGCCATCGCCACACCTGTGGGAGAAGGGGGGATTGCGGTGATCCGGGTTTCCGGGAGGAAGGCTATCGAAAAAGTGCAGGGATGTTTTAAGGGAAAAGACCTGACCCGGGCCGATTCTCACACCGTTCATTTCGGGAAAATTGTGAAAAAAGACGGCCGTGTGGTGGATGAAGTTCTTGCAACGGTGTTCCGCTCTCCAAAATCGTACACCGGAGAAGATACGGTGGAGATCTCATGCCATGGAGGGGTATTGGTTACCCAGGCTGTTCTTGAGTCAGTACTGGAACAGGGAATTCGTTCGGCTGAGCCGGGGGAGTTTACCCAGCGTGCATTTCTGAACGGAAAACTGGACCTGGATCAGGCCGAGGCCGTAGCTGACCTGATTCACGCCAAAAGTATCAAAGCAGTGGATGCGGCCCATCAACAGCTTGAGGGCCGGCTTGGCAAACACATTAAAACATTCCGGCAGCAGATTATTGATGCCACAGCAATGGTAGAGCTTGAACTCGATTTTATCGAGGAAGATGTGGAGTTTGCCAACAAAGAACAGCTTCGGAAACTATTATCGGAACTGACGGATGAGATTGGCAGGCTTTTGGATACGTACGAAACGGGGCGGCTGGTGAAAGATGGTGTCAAAACGGTATTTATCGGCAGGCCGAATGCCGGAAAATCAACCCTGCTGAACACACTTGTGGGCACCGAACGTGCCATTGTGACGGAAATCGCCGGAACCACTCGGGATACCATTGATGCTGACTGGAGCTACGACGGACTTCTCTTTAAACTGATCGACACAGCCGGCCTCCGCGAAACGGAAGATGTGATTGAGGCCGAAGGTGTGAAGCGTTCCCGGAAAGCGTTTGAACAGGCTGACCTGGTGGTCTATTTGAAAGACCTATCGCTGCCGCTGAATTCAGATGAGCGTAATGAAATTGCCGGTTTCCAGAAGCGGGCTGCAGAAACGCCCTTTCTGCTGGTCGGGACCAAGCTGGACCTCCAGTACACGCCGGGCAGTGGCGAAGATACCCCGTACCATCGGGGCTCGCCCGGCACTCAAACTTCAGAGACTATAGATGAACGCCTGCACTACGATCTTAAAATCTCTGCCCTTGAAGAGCAGAATATCGGCTCCCTCAAAAAATTAATGAAACAGCGTGCTCTCGAAAATAAAGATTACGACGCGTCGAGCCTGTTGGTGACCTCCTCGCGCCACCGTGATGCCCTGCAAAAAGCACGGGAAAATATCGAACGGGCTATCGGGGCACTGGATCAGGGAATGACCGGAGACTTTCTCTCCATCGACCTCCGCGCTGCCCTTAAAGAGCTCGGAACCATTACCGGAGAGATTACCAATGAACATGTGTTAGATTCGATTTTTTCGCGGTTTTGTATCGGTAAGTGAAGCGGTTCTGTTCATCTGGATATAATTATTTGAATCTTATGGTTCAAGGTTAAGCCTGATGAGGACTTACCCCATTTTTTGAACTATTATCCATAATATGTTTTGTGCGGGATAAGAAAATGAGATTTTGATCGCACACCAAATGGAATTTTTAAATGATAAATTCTTATCAATGAATTGCAAAAAAACAGCTTTCCAGCTCGATTCCACTGTTACGTATCTCAACTGCGCTTATATGTCGCCCCTGCTGAAAACAG
>SLGL01000319.1 GCA_007123785.1 Balneolaceae bacterium | reverse complement strand
TGTTGTCAGTCTCCTCAATCTGTTCCGTCAGCGTAGCGATTGCGTTATTCCAGGAAGAGAGAATCTGCTCGCCTTCGAGTTTTTGCTGCGGCCTTGAAATTCGGTTTTCATTAAAAAGTTTATATGCTTCTCTGCTTTCGTCCGGGATCCAGTGGTCGTTAACATCGCCATTAAATCGGGGTGTAATTCGCAGAATAAGGTTATCACGCGTCCACAAATCGATATTACATCCTTTTCCGTTTGTAATGTCGATACTTGGGGTCTGGTTCATTTCCCACACGCGGGCCTTGAAGCGGAAGTCGGCTGATGTTAGTGCACCCACAGGACAGAGGTCTACCGTATTCAGTGAATAGGGATCATCAAATTCAGTACCGGGAGCTGTAATCGGGTAATTTTTATCTCCTCGTGATGTGATAGTAAGCTGATGGGTTTTGCTGATTTCTCGTGTAAATCGTGTGCATCGGGTACAATTGATACATCGTTCGGCATCCAGAACCACGCGCGGCCCGAGCTGAACACGCTTCGGTTTATGAATTTTTTTCACTTCAAAACGGCTGCCTTCCGGACCATATTTGTAAGTCTGAATTTGAAGCGGGCATTCACCGGCCTGGTCACAAATCGGGCAGTCGAGCGGGTGGTTGATCAGAATAAACTCAAGATTATCTTTTTGTGCCCTTCTTACCAGTTCATCGGTTTCCTGTGTATGCACAACCATGCCGTCGGCAACATCAATATTGCAGGCTGTTTGCAGTTTCGGAAACCAGCGGATCACTTTTTCGCCGTTCTGATCGGTTTCATAATTTCCGGTTTCCCGGTCTTTCACAAACTGGCCAACTTTTACCATACACTGGCGGCAGTTTGCCGGGATCGACATTGAAGGGTGATAACAGAAAAACGGAACCTCTTTACCCAGGTCCTGGATGAACTGCAACAGTTTGTGCTGTCCTTCAAATTCGTATTGCTGACCGTCAATAATTACTTCAGGCATCTTTCGATATATTATTTATGATTGGTGACTGATGGCTTTTTATGAAGCTTTAATCACCTTTTTGCAATGTTTTTCTGGATGTTATAAAAATTGAAGTGTGCTCGATAGTTTCAATTTTTAAAAAGTTCAACCAGGTTATTTGGTTTTAATCCTTAATCTGTCAACGATTCCAGCCATCATTCAGATTCATCAGCTTCTGGAATACCCATTCATACTCAAGCTATTACATGTACTTTCTTTTTGCATCTTGCTTCAAATTCGTCACGAAAACGGTTGATAGTGTATCGAACAGGCCAGGCAGCGGCATCAGCGAGAGCACAGATAGTTCGTCCCTCCATTTGTGTGGTGAGATCGAGCAGCAGATCCAGATCTTTCACCTCACCCTCACCATTCTTAATTTTTAGTAAAATCTTTTCGAGCCAGCCGGTTCCTTCACGACAGGGTGTGCACTGTCCGCAAGATTCGTGATGGTAGAAATGGGCAATTCGCCAGAGTACATCCACCATATCGGTATCTTCATCCATTATCACCATTCCGGCGGTTCCCACCATCGATCCGACTGTTCTGAGAGAATCGCTGTCCATCGTAATTTCGTCAAGCTGATCGGCACGTAAAACCGGGGTAGAGGATCCGCCGGGGATCACCGCTTTCAGTTTCTTGCCGTTTCTCATGCCTCCGGCTACATCGTTTATTAATTCCAGGACGGGCACTCCGCTTGGCAGTTCATAAACACCCGGCCTTTTCACATGTCCTGAGATTCCGTACAAAAAAGCACCGGGATGGTTTTCGGCACCCACACTTTTAAACCACTCTGCACCCCGGTTGATGACAGATGGAACATGAGCCAGTGTTTCGATATTGTTGATGGTGGTTGGACGTCCCCATAGCCCTTTTTGTGCAGGAAATGGCGGCTTTACACGGGGATAACCGCGTTTACCTTCCAGGGATTCAAGCATGGACGTTTCTTCACCACAAATGTAGGCACCGGCGCCGTATGTTACATAAAAATCGACACTGTAACCTGACCCTAAAATATTTTTCCCGATGTAGCCTTTTTCATACGCATCGGCAATGGCTTTTTCCATCATGTCGATGTACGCTTTGTACTCTCCGCGGATGTAGACGTAAATTGTGGTAATTTCCATCGCATAGGCAGCAATAAGAGCGCCTTCGATAAAGATGTGCGGATTGTACTCAAAAATCTTGCGATCTTTAAAGGTTCCCGGTTCCGATTCATCACCATTGCAGGCAAGATATCGGGGGCCGCCGTCGGCCGGAGGCATGAATGACCACTTGAGACCGGCGTTAAACCCTGCGCCGCCACGTCCGCGAATATTGGCTTCTTTCACCTCATTGATCACACTTTTCGGATCGGCCCATTTCTTCTTGTCTTTCAAAATCGATTCGAGCGCTTTGTAACCCCCGTTTTTTACATATACATCAATCTTATCCAGATCTTTGATGTCAGGGATGATAACAGGTTCGTAATTTTTCCAGTCTGCAGTGCTCATGATCGCTTAAATATTCTTTCGCCGTGGCATTCCGATTTTTTCGTACTCAGGCTCTTTGCCCTCCTTAAGGTCGTCGAGCAGCTTGTCTACTTTTTCAGGAGTAAGGTGATTCACATATTTGTCATTGGTAACCTGAAGCATCGGGGCATAACCACAAGCACCGAGGCATTCAACCTGATTCAGTGTAAACATTCCGTCTTCGGTAGTGTTGCCGGTTTTTATGCCGAGTTTCTTTTCGAGATAATGCAGAATGTCGTATCCGCCACATAGCTGGCAGCTCAGGCAGGTGCAGACATCCAGTACAAATTTTCCCTTTTCCTCTTTGTAATACTGGGTGTAAAAAGTGGCGACCCCATGCACGTGTGCTTCAGGCAGATCCAGCGTTTTGGCCACCAGCTTTTGAACCTCAGGCTCTACATGGCCAAACCGTTTTTGAGCTACCCAAAGAACCGGAAGCGTGGCAGGCATCACTTCAGGAAACTTCGCCTTTATTTTTTCAATTTCTTTTAAATCTTCTTTTGTGAATTCGTATGCCATAATAATTATTTGTCAGCTTCTCCAAGTACAGGGTCCACACCTCCGATGATCACTACCGTATCTGCCACCATTTCGCCATCCAGAATATCTTCAAGTACCTGAAGGTTGGTGAATGAGGGAGCGTTAATTTTCAATCGCCAGGGATGGCCTGTTCCATCACTTTGAATGTAATATCCCAATTCACCTTTCGGGGATTCAACCGCGTGGTAGCATTCGGCGCCTTCAGGTGGACAAATACCGGTATCGGTCATCATAAAATCGTGAATCATGCCTTCCATCGAATAATAAACTTCATCTTTGGAGGGATAAGCCTGCTTGGCATTATCGGTGCGGACCGGGCCTTTTGGTAATTTATCGATGCACTGCTTGATAATGCGGATGCTTTCGCTCATCTCTTCCATTCGCACATAATAGCGGGCCAGATTATCGCCCTCAAGTCGTGTGGGTACTTCAAATTCGACCTCATTGTAGCGTGCATAGGGAGAAAATTTTCTCACATCCAGAGCAAATCCCGATCCGCGAAGCATGGGGCCGGTTGCCCCGATTTGAAGAGCATCTTCGGTTTTAAGTACTCCTACGGCTTCATTTCTGTCGAAAAAGATGCGGTTTCTGTCGAGCAGTTTGTGGTAATCTTTAAGTTCTTTAGGGAACATTTCAACAAATTCCTTGATGGAACCCATCGCTTCATCTGTAAGATCATTGGCCACACCGCCTATTCGGGCATGTGAAATAGTGAAACGATGGCCACCGATCCGGTCCATGATATCGTATATTTTTTCACGCTCTTTGAACGTCCAGATAAAAAAGGAGATCGCTCCGGCATCCATCACCATGGTGCCAAGCCAGAGCAGGTGCGATGAAATCCGGGACAGTTCACAGCCGATCATTCGGATGTAGTGAGCGCGCTCGGGTACTTCTACATTTGCAATTTTTTCGACCGCGGTGCAAAGCGCCACATTATTGCTGTAGGGCGACAGGTAGTCCATGAGGTCTGTATAGGGCATGAATTACTGGTAAGTTTTGTTTTCAGCAATTTTTTCCACGCCACGGTGCAGATAACCGATATCAATTTTGGTTTTTTCGATGGTTTCACCGTCAAGCTGCAAGACCAGGCGCAATACTCCGTGAGTAGCCGGGTGCTGCGGACCCATATTCAACACCATTTTTGTGGTTAGCGGATCACCGTCGTCCAGCTCCTCAATCGTTGTGTGTTTGTCTTCAAGGCTCTGATAAAGCTTCTTTTGATGCTCTTTGAAGAACGTGGAATGTACTTTGCTTTGAATGTCCGTTAATTTCATAAAATAAGCCTTCTAATCAGTCTCCGGGGTTGTACTTGGCAGTTCAATGGATCCGGGTATCCCGAGCAGTGGAAACTCTTTCCGGAGGGGATAATACTCAAAATCTTCGGGCATGAAAATTCGGCGGTGATCCGGGTGATTTCGGAACTGAATGCCAAACATATCATAAACTTCGCGTTCATTCCAGCTTGCCGCTTTCCAAACCGGGGTTGCAGAGTCAACCTCTGGATTTTCTTCATCGCAGCGTACCTTCAGAAAAAGACGGACCCTGTCGCGCAGATTCAGAAGATTATAAACCACTTCAAACCGCTCATCGGATGTATACCGGTCGATCCCGAAAACATCACTCAGATAGATAAAATGAAGTTCACTTTTCAGGTGGTTGCAGATTTCAATCAGCGAATCAGCTTCAATTCTCACAAATGTATCGCCCGATGACTGGTACACTTCTATTATTTTATCGGGGAATGTTTCTGTAAGGTTTTTGACCGTTTTTTGAAGGCCTTCAGAAAGGTTTAATTCGTTGCTCATAGAATCAGGTATCAAGCATTACAGAGTGCTCGGTTTTAATTTTGTCCTGGATTTTCATCAATGCATGAATCACAGCGTCTGGCCGGGGAGGACATCCAGATATGTAGGCGTCAACGGGGAGGAAATTGTCGGCTCCCTGAACAACACCATAGCAGCGGTGCATGCCTCCTGTAGATGCACAGGCACCCATTGCGATGCACCATTTTGGATCAGGCATCTGGTCCCAGATTCGCCGGATAGCGTGCGACATTTTGTAGGTGCACCATCCGGCCACAATCATTACATCGGCCTGGCGTGGTGAAAATCTCATGAC
The DNA here is from genome assembly GCA_007123785.1 of Balneolaceae bacterium. Lineage (GTDB taxonomy): Bacteria > Bacteroidota > Rhodothermia > Balneolales > Balneolaceae > Rhodohalobacter. The sequence continues at coordinate 6,838 of SLGL01000319.1, read as the reverse complement.
TTCCGAGCCGAAACGGGCCACATCATATCTTGGTCCGGCAAATGCCATCATTTCAATAGCACAACAGGCCAATCCCATCGGCATCGGCCAGGCAGCATTAGAGCGTGCCCAGTTTACCAATGAGTCCATTCTTGTTGTTAAATACCCTTGTCCAAGTGCGCTTTCTAAACCCATATTATTTTGTAATTGCCTCGTATTTAAATTTCTTCAAATCCCAGTCTAATGTGCCTTTTTTCAGCGTATAGACAAGGCCGATAAACAGTATTACAATAAATACAACCATAGCCATAAACGTTCCGGTTCCGTGGTCCATAAAGCGTACGGCCCACGGATAAAGGAAAACAACCTCAAGGTCGAACACGATAAATTCCATAGCCACAAGATAAAATGCAATAGAATAACGGTCTTTGGCTTCACCAACCGGATCCATACCGCTTTCATAAGGTTTTAATTTGTTTGTGTTTGGCCGAAATGGGCCGAGCAGGCGGGATAGTGACATCAATAAGATGGCCAGTACAATCGCAACGCCCAATAAAACAAGTATGGGTATGTATTGTTCAATCATGAAAAAGTTTGCTGTTTTTAGACCGGCGGTAAATTACCGCCGCAGGCATGGAATGTCAATCTTTTTAAGGCAGGGAATATAGCAGTTCTTGAGAGCAAAATAGAACTGTTTTTTTGAAAAAATGAAAAAGGCCACTGCAACTCAGGTGTTGCGGAGGCCTTAGAAAATATTTTCAAATGGGAAAGTTTTCTACCATCCGATCCGTTCCCGCCTGGGTTCGGTTTCTTCTGAAGCGGGTGCATCGGGGATGATAAAGCCTGCCGGGGGTTCAAAAGCATCATAACTCCAGGGAGCATCAGGATCTTCAGTTACATTGTTGATAAATGTTCCCACAATTGGGAGTGCTGTACGGGCTCCCTGCCCGATACTGGATGGGCTGTTGGTCGGGAAGCGGATTCGTCGGTCTTCTCCTCCTACCCATGACCCCATTACAATGTGTGGCATCATGGCTACAAACCAATTATCGGCACTATTCTGGGTGGTTCCGGTTTTACCGGCTATATCTTGCTGAATGTTAAATTGATTACGGAGCCGCACCCCGGTTCCGTGATAGTTGGTTCCATCCGAATTGACCCCGCCGCGAACTACACCCCGCATCATGTCAATCATCATATAGGCAGTTTCGGGGCTGATCGCTTCCTGGCGGTATTCCGGGAAATACTCCACCAAAATATTTCCTTCCTTATCTTCAATACGAGTGATGGCGGTCGGTTCGATGTGAACACCCTGGTTAACAAATGTGGTATAGGCACTCACCAGTTCAAGTAGAGAGGATTCCGTTGTACCCAGTGCAATGGAGGGATACACCTGGGAGGGCATATTTATACCCAAATTACCAGCCATATCACTGATCATGCGGGCGGCAGGCTCAAGATCGGAAACACGATTGGTTCCGGGGGCACCGGCTATTTCCGGTAACAGGCGAACGGTAACGTTATTCAGGCTTCGGGCCAGAGCTTCACGCAATGGCACCATTTCAGGCCCTTCGGGAATGGATGGATCTTTGGGATTCCACATCCGTCCGCTCTGTTCAATAAAACTTGTGGGGTATTTAGAAAAACGATGGTATGGCATATAGCCGTTATCAATGGCCACTGCGTAAACAAACGGCTTGAAGGTTGAGCCGGTTTGCCTGCGTGATTGGTGAACATGATCAAATTGCTGGCTGCCATAATCGTGGCCGCCTACCCATGCCAGAATATGTCCGTTATTTGGATCTATAGCTGTGAAACTGGCCTGAAGTTTAGTTCGGGCGCGTTTTAGCGAATCCACAAAAGCCTCATCAGATTCAAGATGCTCAAACACAACCGACTCCTGGCCGGTATCAAGTTTAGAGAATGCGTTTTGATAGCGCTCACTTTCCCGGATAAAACTTCTTAAAAACTGAGGATATTGCTGCCACAACCGGTCCATATATTCTCCGCCGGGGGAGGTCCATTCACGCTCAAAGGTTCGCTGAAACTCATGGATTCGCTCTTGTACGGCACCTTCGGCATGTCTCTGGAGACGGGAATCGATAGTTGTGTAAATGACAAGGCCGTCTGAATAAAGATCGTAACCATTTTCTTCCACCCAGTCTCTTACTTGCTGTCGTACATACTCACCAAAGTAGCGGCTTTCACGTCCCGATCTGCTTGGAGGATTATAATTCAGCGGGATCTCTTCGAGCCTCAGGCCCTGGAATTCTTCATCGCTGATAAAGCCTCTTACCATCATCTGGTGCAGAACCACATTCCGCCGAAGCTGCGACCGTTCCGGGAAAATTCTTGGATTGTAAGCATAAACTGCCCTCAATTGTCCAATCAGTGTTGCTCCCTCGGTTACCGTGAGGTCACTTGCGGGTTTGCCAAAGTGGGTTCGTGAGGCCGATTCAATTCCAAAAGCACTGTTACTGAACTCTACAGTGTTCAGGTACATCTCAATAATTTCACGTTTGGTGTAATTAATTTCAATCTGAACGGCAGTTATCATTTCCCGCAGTTTACGGGTAACAGACACATCAAAACCGATATTACGGTAGAGGTTTCTTGCAAGCTGCTGGCTGATGGTAGAACCACCCTGAAATCGCTGACGAATCCAGTAATAAGGGAGGCGCATCAGGCTTTGGGAGTCGATTCCCCAGTGATTGAAGAACCGGTGGTCTTCGGTTGCAATCAGCGCATTGATGGCATTCGGCGAAATATTATCGATCGAAACGTAAGTTCTGTTCTCGATAAAGTAACGGTCCATGACCGCGCCATCACGGCTGCGAACCTCAGAAGCAATCGCCGTTCTCGGGTTTTCAAGCTCTTCAATAGAGGGCAGGCCCTGGAAAAGATAATAGACATATCCCGATACGGTAAAGGTGATCAGGACAAGCACAGCCACTGCAACAGTTAGTACATTTTTTGAAAGTGATGGAAATGATGCAGGAAGAAAAGATTTTTTATCCTTTTTTTTCTTTCCGTTTTTCTCTGCAGCAACTTTTTTACGGTACTCCGGATCGTTAAAGTACCGCTCCATATCTATATCATTGTTATCACTCATTGCAACACAGGTTCTGTACGATGATTTTTGAAAAGTTTAAACTTGTTTTTTTCGCCGTTCCATATAACGAGTTGTATCACATGATTGTTATATAGTGCAACGGTTTGATGGCGATAGAAGGCCCCGGTATTTATATAGGTACCGTACAAATTTGTTCCCATCCTTGGCAAATGATCATGTCCGGCTATAAGATAATGATAATGTTTCTTTTTCAGGATATTTTTTGACCATCGGTTCAAACGCTCCGGGTGCAGGTCATTTTCGTTGCGGGTGAATTCTGAAAATTGCTTCATCAGATGGTTTCCAGTGTCTCCTGAAAAGATATTTCGATACAACGAAATGAATGTTTTATTTCTGAGCAATTTGTGAAGAAGCGGACGAGGCAGATTCATTTTACGGTCTGCAAGGCCGTCACCATGTAAGAGCAGGATTTTTTGGGAGTCTATGGTAAAATCACGGTATTCATGTTCAACCCGGAAGCCCAGGCCTGCAAAGTGACCAAGAGTCCAGTTGTCGTGGTTGCCTGTGACGAATGTGGCCGGTTCAACAGTGTGGTTAAATTTCTCAAAACGATTCAGCAGTTTTTTACCAAGAGGAGGGGTGTAATCGGGGAACTCCATCCAGTAATCAAACAGATCACCCAAAATGTGTATTCCAATGCTCTGCTCTGCACAATAGTCAATCAGTTTGATCAGGGTATTTTCCAGCTGCCTGTTTTTTTCCTCTGAAAAGGCACCAAGATGGACATCTGATAAAAAGATATGCTGCATCAAAAGATAGCGGGGTTTATTTTTTTCGTGTAATGATGAAATCTACCAGGGCCTCAAAATCATCCAGACCTTTTACCACAGGAAGCGTTTTAAGCCTGTTCATAGCATCCGAAGAAAATTCCACCATTTTTTGTTCAGCTGCTTCAAGGCCCTTTTGTTCATGTACGAAGGCAACGATACGGTCAATATCTTTCTTGCTTTTCTTGCGCTTGCGCATCAGCCTCCGAATCAGGAGCTGTTTTGGTTTTGACGCACGCTCAAGTGCATAAATTAGCGGCAGTGTAACTTTTCTTTCTTTGATATCATTGCGTTTGGGCTTGCCGATATCATCCAGGCCGTAGTCGAACAAATCGTCTTTAATCTGAAATGCAATTCCGACTTTCAGGCCGATCTCTTTCATTTCACGAATCACCTGCTCATCGTCTGTTGTGGCAATGACTCCGCACTGGCAGCAAGCCGATATGAGGCTGGCCGTTTTTTCGGAAATAATCTGAAAATACCGCTCTTCTGTCATATTGAAGAGGTTGGATGTTTTCAGCTGACGGAGCTCTCCCTCACTCATCAGTCGAACCGCATCCGATAACACATGGAGAAGCTGGTATTCCTTATGGTCGAGAGCGATTAAAAGTCCTTTAGAAAGCAAAAAATCTCCAAGAAGAACACCAGCTTTATTTCTCCAGATTTTGTTGATACTCAGGAATCCGCGTCGCATATCAGCCTCATCCACTACATCATCGTGTATGAGAGTGGCTGTATGCAGCAGTTCAATCATAGTCGCGGCAATAAAACTTCGCTTGTCAACCTCCCCGAACATCCGGGCTGTCATAAATACCAGGGTAGGGCGAATCTCTTTCCCTTTCTGCCGCAGAAGGTAGTGGATTACCTGATCGAGCAGGAATACATCACTTCTGATTTCGTTTTTGAAAAATTTCCTGAAAACGGCAAGATCCTCCTGAACCGGTTCCGTAACTTCTGTCAGTGAATTTTTTCGTGTTAACACATTACTGTTTTTGAAAAGTACCTCGTGGGCCATTAGTATGAAATCAGAGTAAAATCAACAGTACAAAATACAAATTATACCAATTAATAATTTGCGCAATGCTGACGGGCTGTTTAGTTTATGATCGATAACGAAATCAACGATAAAATATCACAATTCATTTGAAAACAATAGCTGTTCTCACAAGCGGGGGCGATTCACCGGGAATGAATGCTGCAGTACGTGCCGTGATACGTTCTGCCGGGTATTTCGGATACGATATTTTGGGTATTCGATTTGGTTACAAGGGGTTAATGGAAGCTGACTTTGTGAGACTTCAATCTTCTGATGTTTCCGGAATTATTCAGCGGGGCGGTACCATTTTGAAATCGGCACGGTCTGAGGAGTTCCACGAAAAAGAGGGCAGGAACAGGGCGGCTGAGAATCTGAAAAAAGCAGGGGTTGAAGCACTGATCACAATTGGAGGAGACGGTACTTTTCGTGGAGCTACACTCCTGGCACAGGAGCACGGTATCAATACGGTAGGTATTCCCGGAACCATCGATAATGACCTTATTGGCAGCGACGAAACCATCGGGTACGACACTGCACTGAATACCGCGATGCAGGCGATCGACAAAGTTCGTGATACGGCTGATGCCCACGAACGCCTCTTTCTTGTTGAAGTGATGGGTCGGGACGCCGGGTTCATTGCCCTGGAAACCGGTATAGCATGTGGTGCCGAACTAATTATTTTACCTGAGAAACTAACTCATATTGAAGAAATAAAAGAATCGCTGAACAAGGTGTTGAAGGTACAGCGAAGAAGTACTCTCGTTGTTGTTGCAGAGGGGGATCATACCGGCGGTGCGATCGAGCTCAGTAAAAAACTGGAACCCGATTTTAAGCAGTATGACATGCGTGTGGCTATCCTTGGGCATATACAGCGCGGAGGGAGCCCAACCGCTCACGATCGTGTGCTGGCCAGCCGCCTGGGATATGAAGCAGTGAATGCCATTCATAACGAAAAAAGCGAGGTGATGGTGGGTGTGATCAATCACGATGTTAAAATCACCCCGATTAAAGAGACATTCGGAAAGATTAAAGAGATTAATTTTGATCTCGTTGAACTTGCAAAAGTATTGAGATAAATATGATTACAACAAAACTGGAAAATGCCCGGAAATTTTTGACTGAAGAGGAACTCGCCGGGGGAATAAAAAAAGCGGAAGATGCATATCGCCTGGTGGCCGGGCAATCGGGTGAGGGGAGTGAATGGCTTGGCTGGAGGCATATTCTGGAGGCACCTGATGATGTCCTGCTGGAAGAGATTTCGCGCCATGCAAATAGCATCCGCCAGGATGCCGATGTATTCATTGTTTGCGGAATCGGGGGGTCGTACACCGGTGCCATGGCACTGATCAAAGCGCTTAACCCGGTTTTTAAAAATAATGGCCCTGAAATTATTTTTGCGGGTCACCAGATGAGTGGCCGGTATCTGAAAGAGCTTATCGAACACCTCGAAACAGCGAAAGAGGATGGCGGGCGAAAAAGCGTGTACCTGAATGTGATTTCAAAATCCGGATCGACCCTGGAAACGGCACTTGCATTTCGGGTTATCCGCAACTGGATGCATAATCGTTTTGAGGATGCATCAAAAAGAATTACTGCAACCACCGGACCGGATGGAGGCGTATTGAATGATATTATCGCTGTAGAAGGCTATAAAAAATATATAATCCCAGATGATACAGGCGGCCGGTTTTCTGTGCTAACACCCGTTGGGTTGTTGCCGCTTGCAGTTGCAGGGATTGACATCCAGACACTTTTTTACGGTGCGGTGTCGCAATTTGAGGAATTAGAAGAAAACCGAAACGATCTTCTCGGATATGCCGCGACACGTTATGCTCTTCATGAAAAAGGCTATGCAGTGGATGTGATCGGCTCGTTCGAACCGGAACTGCTGGGGTTCACTGCATGGATTCAGCAATTGATAGG